>JAZNYB010000195.1:0-2755 GCA_045594185.1 Faecousia sp.
GGCACCTTCACACAGTTTGTGTCTCTTTACAAGCAGGGCGATACCCATCCCGATGGGGCATATGATGTAAAAGATTTGGTTGCTATGAAAAAGTACACCCAGGGCATCCAGATCAGCAAGGCAGGCCAGATGGCCGTGGAAGCTTTCACCAACAATGGGAATGCAGAACTGATGCGGGATGTTCTGCTTGGCACCAAGACCCCCGAGGAGGCATTCCCGAAAACAGGCAATGCCATTTCTTATCAGTCCGGATCCAATAGCGTGATGCCCATTGGCGGCTTCTTAGGCCCCGGCTATCTGAACACCTCCGTGGTGAGTCTGCCCTCCGGTGCCATCAGCGATTTCAGAACGGATGCCATCTACGCACTGGTTGCGGACGCAGGCATCAATCTGATCACCGCCACTACCAATACCATGGCAGACGGTGAATCTGTGGAAGCCGTTCAGCAGAAGGAACTGGCGCTGGCCGAAAAGTACGGCATTTCTATGTATGTCCAGCCCAGCTATGCGGTGCAGGCCGGCACCAATCCGGAGTATTTTGAGCAGTACCTCAAGGAACTGAGCAATTATGATTCCTTTGCGGGCATCAGTCTGATGGACGAGCCGTGGACAGCGTATTATCTGCCTGCAGACGGAACATTTACAGAGGATCGGTCCTATAGCCAAATGAGTGCTTTGGCACAGATGACCAACCGTTATACCAACCTGACAGGCTATACGAACCTGCTGCCCTACTGGCAGACCATGGGCACCGAGGCAGAGTATTTACAGTATTTGGAAGAATACTTTACCCATTACGGTAATCCCAAGCAGCTGTCTTTTGACTACTATGTCTTCTCCGACAAGGAAACCCAACGGAATGCACAGGAGTATTTCATCGGACTGAGGCTCATTAAGCAGAAGGCACAGGAGCATAATGTACCTTTCTGGGCTGTGGTGCAGGCGGGCAACTATGTATCCGGCAATATCATCCGGGATACCAAGGACACCGCTTATATGACCGACGGCATGACCAGATGGACGGTACATACCGCGTTGGCCTACGGCGCCCAGGGCATAACCTATTATCCCCTGGTACAGCCCTACAGCTATGCCCAGCAGAAGAACTGGCTTGGTATAACCAAGAGCACCTATAACTATGACCGTAACGGCATTATCGGTGCAGACGGTACCACCACGCCTTACTATGAATACATCAAGAATGTCAACGGGCAGATTACAGCAGTTGACGAAGTGCTGATGAACGCTGTAAACTGCGGTGTTGTGGTCACAGAGGCTTCCAGTGCAGCCGCCGAGACGGGAATTACGGATTACGGCTACGGCGCACTGAACCATTTGAGTTCTACCGGATCCGCCGGTGCCATGGCAGGCTGCTTTGACTACTTCGGCAAAAATGCCTACTATGCGGTCAACTATGACTATAATAACGCACAGGATATTACCCTGTACTTTAACGGCGATTATTCTCTCAGCGTCACCATCAATGGTGCAACCGAGATCGTCAATACCACAGATGGGCAGTATATCATGTCTGTGCGTGCCGGTGACGGCGCTCTGGTGCTGGTAAACGGCAACATGGGTGAAGAAACAGGGGTTCAGGCATTCCTGGCTGCTCTTGCCAATATTCCTGAAAATGCCGAAATGCCCAAGTATTATTCGGCAGTGGCAAAGGCACAGACAGCCTATAACAGCCTGGATAAGATCGGCAAGATGAATGTCTCCGAAGAACTGAAGAATAAGCTCGATAGTCTGGTTGAGCTGGCAAGCAGCTACAGCCCCATCTATCAGCTTGCAGGTATACAGCAGGAGGATGCCGAGTACGGCAGCATCACCGTTCTGGATCCGCCCAAGAGCATCACCGATACCCTGCATAAGAGCGGTATTCCTGCCCAATACGGCGAAGTGGTATTCTATGTGTACAACCCCACTTCCAATGCGGTTTCCGCCACCTACAACGGCGTGAATATCATCCTGGCAGCACAGAGCTGGACTATGGTGAGCGTTCCGGTTTCCACCTACGGTACCGGGGATAACACCCTGACCTTTGCTTCCGCGGTTTCCGGCCAGTGGAAGATTACCTGCTACTATGGCAAGAATGACGCAAACATGTTGGCACGAGTGGAAGAGGCCATTGATGCCCTGCCCGAGGCAACAGGCATCACCTTGTACCACGAGGCGCAGGTGCAGGAAGCCCGTGCGATGTACGAAGCCCTGTCTTCTGACCTGCAGAGCAAGGTTGCCAACACCGCAAAGCTGGTAGCTTGTGAAAACAAGATTGCAGCTTTGAAGCTGGAACTGTCCGGCAAGCTGCCGCTGGTCATCCCTAACACTGCTTACGGTGTGGCAGAAAATGTAGCAGCGGAAAGAAATGTCTATGACGAGAAATACGAAAATGTTATGTCCTTTGCGGATGCGGAGTACTTCGCGATCCCCGCAAGTGCTTTGACCGCAGAATACCAAAGCAGCAAGTCTGCTGTCCTGTATGTGTACAACCCCACCGAGGAGAATGCATACATCGGCGTGCAGTTGGGTGATAACGGCTGGATCCACCGTGACCGGTTGACCCTGTATCCCCAGACCTGGACGGCGGTTGATTTGTTCGACAGGGGACAGACCTATACTTACGAATCCACCAGCTTTGTGGACAACTACCTGACAGCCGGTGAGACCGTCTACTTCTACGCCATCGACGGCGCAGGCGCAGCTTCTACCTTCGCGGGAGATGGCTGGCTGGTTTCCGGCGTTTACGGTATGA
>JAZNYB010000196.1:0-3348 GCA_045594185.1 Faecousia sp.
CCTACACCAATGAGCAAATGGGCATTCATACCCAACAGCGGGTACACCAGATCAAAATGCTCCACCACGACCCGCTTTCCCTTTTGCAATGCCGCCCAAATGGCATCGGCAAGCTCAGACATCTGGGTAAATCCGTTTTCAAAGCGGATGTCCACATGATAGGTATGGGGGGTAAAGAAGCTGAACCCCTGATCCAGCAGAGGCAGCGGACGGACATAGACACCGTCATCGTCATTGGTCAGATCCAGACCGGGGAACATACCACGGATCAAGGCACTTTTGCCGCTGCCTGCATCCCCGATAATGCCAATGAGCTTATCATAGGGGGAGAGATAGAGCTGAGCAAGCTGCATACCCAGCGCGTACATACGGTCGTGACCTCTGGGGGCGAAGTAGGTGCTGAGAACATGGCTTCTTTGCAGTTTTTTCATAGAATGTGCCTCCTTTGAAGTAATAGGTAAGAGCGAATGGCGCATAAGGATAATTTGAAATTTCAAATGAGTCCGTGGTGTATAATGTAATGATATGTCGTTTCCGGAGCAAGGCGGCGCACCGTTTCCATGTCCCCTTCCTCCAACGCTTTTCGCAGGCGGCTGGCACTGATGGGTTCTCCTTCCGCTTCCAGCCTGGGCAGCTCCCGCAGCTCCACGCCACCACCGGGAAGGGCTGCCCGGAGTGCTTCATTGTAGGCATTTGTCAAGGGAGAAAGCGGCTCTGTTCCCACATACCGCCTGGTGATCCCGAACCGGGGGACATAATGCTTCAGGAATATTTCAATATCCAGCTCGCACTGTACCTGAGGAGCCTTGTCCCGGTCTTTCAGGAAATAGGTAGGGAAGGTGGCGGAGGAAATAAGATAGGGTCCTGTGGGGATCACGGTCACATTGGAAATGTCCTTTGTTCCCTCCCGCGCCATGGCAAGGCGGTCTTTGGCGGAAAATTGACTTTTGTCTTCGGAGAGGATGAATACATATAAATGGTCACATTCCCTTGCCGCTGTCTCAATGAGGTAGCGGTGACCCTTGGTAAAGGGGTTGCAGTTCATGACCACAGAGCCTATGATATGACCGGGCACGGGTTGGGGCAAGGAAGCAAGAAAGTCTCCCATGCCATTTCTTCTGTCCTCCATTAACAGCACCCGTCCGGTCTGGGCTACAGGATAGAAAAACAGGGAGGAAAACAAAAACTTATTTTGAGGCTTGGTGTACAAAAACAGATGGGTAAAGCCCTGAGAGAAAGCATCTTGTTTTAAGGCGGTGAGAACTGTAGCGGTCAGATCCTGCCCCTGATGCAACGGGCTTACGGCAATATGCTTTAAGAGATTCTCCCGCCGGGAGCCGGTGGCGACCAGCTCGCTTTCCTCCCAAACAAGACAGGTTACATCCCGTTCATGGTCAGGTGTAAGCCCGGTCTGCAATAAAAGGGCTTTCCATGCCGCTTCCTTTTTGGGGGGCAATTGGGTCAAAAGTTCAACTTCCATAAAAACCTCCCGCTGTGCCTTCCGAAAAAAGCACAACAGTTTTTTCAATCCTTTTTGCGATCCAGGCGGAGCATGGCGGTGACGATGGAAACCAGCTCCAAACCGTGGGTGAGGATGCCGGAATATGCCATGGTGTAAATATCATACACGATCCAGAGAGAGGCGTTGACAAAAATGCACCGCCGGAAGCCCTTGGAGTCCGTCTGCAAAATTGCCAGCACATAAATCAGGGCGCAAACGCAGGAGAGAATGTCTCCCCAGCCCTTGTATACGATGATCGTACCAACTATGTACATGGCACAAAACAGCACCAGCAGGAGCTTTCGCAGCTTTTGCCCATTCTCCCGCTTGTCTAAAAAGTACATCACAATGGTCTGCACTGCCGCGACAACGCAAATCCATGCCCCGGAGAAGCCGCCCAAAAGACCATACTGCAATGCCACCATCAGATTGCTGATGACATTTCCCAACAAAATGTGGCGCACATCCTTAAACTGAAAGGTCGCCACCGCCACAATGGTAGTTAATATCCCAACAATCTGCGCAATCAAAAATACGGGTTCCATATTTCCATCTCCACTTTTCTCGTTTTGCTTACTATAACATAACTACAGTCATTTTTGCAAGGACTTGCGCAAATAAAAGGAAAGCCTGCGTTTCCACAGACTTTCCAAAAGAATGGCTTATTTGCCCTTTAACCGTTTATCCGATTTTGCCGCCAGCTTCGTGCCCACAGACTGGAACACCTGTACCAGCACCACCAGCAGGATCACTGCCAGGAACATGACCAGATATTTATACCGGTAGTAGCCATAGTTAATGGCGATCTTGCCCAAGCCGCCGCCGCCAATGATGCCGCTCATAGCTGAGTAACCCAAAATAGTGGTAATGGCAATGGTCAAATTGGAAAGAAGGCTGGGTACACTTTCCGGAATCATCACCTTGCAAATGATCTGCAAGGGGCTTGCTCCCATGGACTGGGCTGCTTCCATGATATTGGGGTTGACCTCCCGGAGGCTGCTTTCCACCAGTCTTGACACAAAGGGAAAGGAAGCAACCACCAGAGGAACAACGGAAGCCATGGTTCCCACAGAAGTTCCAACAATGGCACGGGTCATGGGGATCAGAAGGATCATCAAAATCAGGAAAGGAACGGAGCGGAGCAGATTGATGATCACATTGAGGGCGCGCATGACCCACTTGGGCAGCGGACAAACGCCCCCCTGTTCTCCCACTACCAAAAGAACACCCAAAGGCAGCCCTATGGCGATGGCAAAGGCTGTTGCCAGAACAGTTACATAAAAGGTTTCCCAAAGGGCAAGGGGGAACTCCGTTTTTACAATGTCGATCGCCTCGGCGATGGCTTCAGCGGTAAAGGCTTTTTCCAGCATGGTCAGCGCACCTCCTCCACAAGAATATCCGGCAGCTTTTTCAGGTAATCCATAGCCGCCTGCAGTTGGGTCAGATCTCCGGGGATTCCCAGAAGCATAGAGCCGTAAACCTTGTCTCCCAGACTCTTGGTGGAAGCACCCAAAATGGAAGCAAGGATTCCTTCCTCCATAGCCATTTGGGCGATCAGGGGAGTGCGGGTGGCAGGAGCTCCGTTAAAGACAACACGGAGCTGGTGCATTCCCTCCGTGGGAGAAAGGATCTCCTTTACGCCCTCGGGGAATACCAGCTTTCTGGCCGCGGCAGACTTGGGGCGGGAGAACACCTCTCCCACGGGACCGGATTCCACAACTTTGCCCTCGTCCAAAATGGCAACATGATGGCAGATCTCCTCCACCACGCTCATTTGGTGGGTGATGATAATAACCGTAATGCCCAGCCGCCTGTTGATGTCCCGGATCAGCTCCAAAATAGAGTGG
>JAZNYB010000197.1:0-3442 GCA_045594185.1 Faecousia sp.
GGATATACAGATACTCCCGAAACCAGGTGGACAGGGAGATGTGCCACCGCCGCCAGAACTCGGTGATGCTTTTGGAGATATAGGGGTAGTTGAAGTTGGCCATAAACTCAAAGCCGAACATACGGCCAAGGCCGGTGGCCATGTCGGAGTAGCCGGAGAAGTCGAAATAGAGCTGGAAGGAGAAGGCGATCACGCCCAGCCATGCTCCGGCCACGGTGAGTTGGTCGGGGGCAAGTGCCTTATAGCTGTCCCAGAGCATACCCACATTGTTGGCAATGAGCAGTTTCTTGGACAGACCCACCAGGAAGATCTGCACACCGGAGGAGAACTTGTCCGCCGTGACGGTACGCTCGTCGATCTGGTCGCCCAAATCCTTGTACTTGATGATCGGGCCGGCGATGAGCTGGGGGAACAGGGTGACAAAGGTGCCGAAGTTGAGGATGGACCGCTGGGCACGGGTGTCGCCCCGATACACGTCCACCGTATAGCTCATGGTCTGGAAGGTGTAGAAGGAGATACGGATGGGCAGATGGATGTTCAGAATGGGCAGAGGGATGCCGATGGCCTGAGCCGAGCCGGCCAGAAAGTCCCAGTACTTGAAGAAGATCAGCAGGGCCAGATTGAAGAAGATGGAACTGCCGACGGCCCACTTGGCTCCGGTGATGTTGCCCTTTTTCTTACACCGCTCCACCAGCAGACCGTGGGTGAAGTCGATGACGGTGGACAGGAACATGATCATCACATAGTCCTGCTCCCCCCAGTAGTAGAAGAACAGGGAGGAGGTCAGCAGGACCAGATTGCGGAACGTTCGGGGCACCACGAAGTAGATGCCCATGGTAAGCACCAGAAACCAGAACATAAATATGGGGGTGGAAAAGACCATAAGATGCCTCCTGTGACCGGAATGGGCCGATCAGCTGTTGTCAATCAGTTTAACCGAAGCCTAAGTAATATAATCCAAAACCGTAGTGCGGGACGGGGCTTGCGTCAGGAGCCGTTCTGTGTCACGCTTCGATTAAAACAAGGCGTTGAAGCTGTCGACTACCTGATCGGTCATGCCGGAGACCACGAACAGGGCTACGAAGTTGCCGTTGGAGACAACCTTGGCCTCCTTCTCCCAGGCCTCGATGACCAAGGGATAGTTGAACTGGTTGTTCACCTGAGCGGTGATGCGGGCGTTGAAAATGCCCTTTACCGTCTCCACATCGGCGGCGTTGGCACACTCCACCATGACGATCTCGCAGGGGACGGCAGTCATCATGGGCATATAGGCCACCTTCTGGCTCAGGGACAGGGAGGTCAGGCCGGAATAGAAGGCGTCCAGAGCGTCGTTCTCCATGGGAACAAGAGCAGGGGCGTTCTCGGGGTCGGTGAAGATGGTCTCGTAGAAGGCAGCCAGATCCACCTTGGCGGGTGCGGCGGGAGTTTCCTCGGGCTTCTCCTCGGGCTTGACCTCGGGAGCGGGGGCCTGGGGCTTCTCCTCGGGCTTCACCTCGGGAGCGGGGGCCTCGGGCTTTTCCTCGGGCTTCACTTCGGGGGCGGGAGTCTGGGGCTTCTCCTCAGGCTTCACCTCGGGAGTCTCAGGCTCCTCCTCGCTCTGGGAGGCATCGGGGACGGATACGTCCGCCTCGGGCAGGGAGACGCTGGCGTCGGGCTGGGAAGCAGAGCCGCTGCCAGAGGTGGAGCCGCTCTTGCCGCAGGCGGCGAACAGGCCCAGCATGAGAACAAGGGCCAGGGACAGGGCGACGATACGAATGTGTTTCATAAGTAAAAACTCCTTTTTTGTGGTTGTCGGGAGGTTTGACGCAGGGGGTGCAAAAAAGTTCCCTCTTTTTTGATTTATTTGTCCGCCAGCTCGTCCACGCGCTCCTTGAGCCGCTCCAGCTGGTCGGAGAGCTGGGTGAACTGCTGGTTTTCCCAGGCCAGCCGCTCCAGCAGCATACCCACAAGGAACACCAGGGCGAACACGGTCATGCCGGGCAGCAGGTCAAGCCGCCCGCCCCTGGCATTGCACCAGAAAAAACGAAACACCGGGTAGAGCACAAAGGCGATGCCGCCAAAGAATTTGCACAGAAAGCCAAGCTCACGCATGGTCAGACCTCCTTTTTAATATATAGTAACATTTTACCAAAGAATGGCAGGGAATACAACAAAGAAAAGCACCCAAGTCAAAAGACTTGGGTGGAGGAGGATTATCTGTATTTGCCGCAATTAGTGCAGGATTGGCTGAGACGGTCATTCGATGTTCCGCAAGCGGAACAAACCCAGGAAGTGGTTTTGGGAAGGTTGGTTGGCTTTGGCGCAGGAGATGTGGGCGTGGAGGCCGGATGTGTGGTTTCGGGAGTTTGAGTTTGGTCATATTCATGGCTTGCAGAAAATAGGGCTACATTAGCGGAAACAATGGTGCTTTGCACAATAGACGCAAGTGCGCCGACAATCAGTGCGGGAAGATGGTATCCGATATATACAGCAAAACAGATCAAGGCAAAGGTAATTGTGCAGACGACCAAGATAATAATGGCACCCAAGACATTTTCAAGAAGCGCGCCAATAAAGAAAATCATGGTGAGGATACTGCCGATTATTCCGATAAGTACCACCAAAATTTGTCCTATGCTTTCGATCCACTCTGCCCAGTGGCGAATGTCGGAGGCGGTTCGATCCTCTTTTAGGCACTGGGACAAGGAGTCCGGGACGGATTGATGCGGATGATAAGAAAATATATTTGCCATTTCTCTATCTCCTTTGGGGATATATTAACCAATATTGGTCAATATGATTATACACCGATTTCGATTAATATGCAAGTAGAAAGTGAGGCTTGCGTATTATGATTTCCTACGAAAATTTGTGGAATGTTATGCGAGAAAAAGGCATCACGCAATATGCACTAATTAAAAAATATGGAGTCAGCCCCGGCCAGATTACCCGGATGAAACGAAACGAAAGCGTCAGCACTCACACTATCGAGATGTTTTGCAGAATTCTTGATTGTCGGGTGGAGGACGTTATGGAATATATTAAGGAAGAACAGTAAAACGGACAGGGAGACCTGTCCGTTCATTTTTTGATATGTATGCGAAAATCCCACCGGGGGAACACATATATGATAAATGATGAGGTATCATATGCAATGCGGAAAGAATACAATGTATTGACAATGTGGTGACAATGTGTTACGGTATTGGTGAAAGGAGCGATGTATATGGCTACCATATCTGTCCGCATGGACGACAACTTGAAACAGGAGACAGAAAGCATTCTGGATGAACTTGGGCTGAACATGTCAACGGCGGTTACGATGCTTGCCAAGGCTATTGTCCGTGAACGCCGCTTACCCATTGACTTGAGCATTGACCCGTTCTACTCTGCAATCAACCAGTCTATCCTGAGCCGTGCCATTGCTGAATATGAAGCTGGACGTACGCAGAGTGTTAAGGTA
>JAZNYB010000198.1:0-7803 GCA_045594185.1 Faecousia sp.
TGGGTAAGCCCATCGCTCCCGAAGCTGTCGCAAAAGTTTTATATAGGGCCGCCACCACAAAGCACCCCAAATCGACTTATAAGAAGCACCATAACCCCGGCCTTGTGCTTCTGAGCTTGCTGCCAAGAAGCTGGCAATGCGCTGTGTTCAAAGCACTTCTGAAATAAAGCCCATTTTCACATCCCCCAGCCACCTTTACCATCTATGCGCACCCCGGTGGTCATGTTTATGAAAACCTTACAAGAACTGGAAACCCTCTACGCCGAAGCCGGACTTTCCGCTTATTTTCGCGCCATGAAGCCCCATGCCAGAAATGCCATTCACATGGAGCTTTCCCTTTGTGAGGAGCAGGACATCCCCATAGGCAGCTCCAAGATCGGCGGCTGCCCCGACCTGCCCAAGGATACCCATTGGTTTTACCGGGACTGCGGCGGTGAGCGGATTCCCCTATCCTTTCTCTGCCAGATCAATTTTGCGGAGGTCAAGCCCTTCGACGAGGAAAACATATTGCCGGAGGATGGCATTTTGTACCTGTTCTACGACTGCGACGAGGAGGACGGTATGCCCTGGGGCTTTGACCCACAGGACGGCGAGGGCAAAAGGGTGTTTTATTACACCGGAAGCCTTGACAATTTGGAGCGCAAAACGCCCCCGGATGGTCTGGATTACTATGGACGGCTCTTTGATGCCTGCACCCTTCGTTTTTCCTCCCATGCGGAACTCCCCGGTATTTACAGCATCTACGGCGAGATGATCCCCCTTGCCCACGAGGATGAGGACAACTACTTCGCTCTGTTGGAATCTCTTGATGATGGAAGCCAAAACAAGCTCCTGGGACATTCCGACAATATGCAAGGCTCTATGGAAAACGAGTGTGAGTACATTGCCCACGGCTTTTCTACCTGCACATCCGATGAATACGAGTCTGCCAGAGCCATGGGGCTGGACGAGGATTGCCTGCGCTGGAGGCTTCTGCTGCAATTGGACAGCAATGAGGAAGCCCGGATGATGTGGGGCGACTGCGGACTCATCTATTTGTGGATCACGGAAGAAGACCTGAAAAACAGAAATTTTGATCATACCTGGCTGATACTTCAATGTGGCTAGGACGCAAAAACACCTCCCTTCGGACTTTCGTCTTTGGGGAGGTGCGTTTATTTTGAATTCCGCGTCAGGGTTCGTATATCAGTTGGGAGCCAACTCGGAGGGGCCCACATAGATGTAGTCGATGGTGACCTTGCCGTTCTTCACATTGGCGAAGTTCATACGGAAGGTTTCGATCTTGTCCAGACCCTTGATCCCGGCGGCGGTGGCAGGAATGTTGAGAACGAGCCACTTCCCATTGGCGGAAGCATAGGTGTAAGACTGTGCGTTACTCTTCCATGCGCCTGCGGCAGTGCCGGTGTTGGTTGCGCAGAAGGAGATCCACATACTGCTGGCTTCCGTGCAACCGTCCAGCTTAAATCTCACCTGAATCACATCGGCATTACTGGGATTATAATTCAGACCGTATGCCAGAGCGGGGTCGGTGGTGTTATTGGTAGCAGGCATGATGAAGGGATTTCCCTTGGCGGTTACATTAAATGTCATCACACCGTTTGTCTTGTCAAACTTAGGAGCGGAGGAGTAGCCGGCATAGTACATCCAGTATTTCAGATGATAATCGAAGCTGTTCCAACGATAAGCCGCCTGCTTATAGTGGGCACGGGCTGCGGTATCATCCTCGAAGTCGAACAGCAAACCGCCGCCCAGCTTGATATCGCCCAAAACGAAGGGATGGTCGGAAATGTCGTACTTGCCGTTGGCCTCGTAGCAAACGGTGTAGTATTTCAGGGAAGCATCCTTGGTTGCGGTCACATGGTCGATCTTTGCGGAGGTATCGGCTCTGGTAGCAGCGGATACGCCGCAATCGGCAGACTTGGAAGCACTGAGGAACTTCTTAAACTCTGTGGAGGTTGCCGTACAGTTGAAGTCGCCGGTGCAGATGACTGTGTCGGCATACTCACGCTTCATCTGATTGACAAATGCCGCCAGCTCATTTGCCTGAGCCAGACGCTCGGATGCCTTGGCAGAACCAGGAGTCCAGTGGGTGCTGATCATAACGAACTGCTTTCCTGTCTTGTTTACAGTGAAAACCGCCCAAACGATGCAGTGACCGTTGCTGCGGGCTTCGTACGCAACCACGCCGTGGTCATTCAGGGTCAGCAGGTCTTTCCGATACAAAATGGTGTTCAGAGCCTTGCCCTTGTTGGGGACGAAGTTATAGTAGGAGTAGCCGGCAACATCGGACTCTGTGAGCCAGCCCCACTTGGTGGTGTCCAACTGACTGAAAGCAGTGTACCAGGTGGGAGACACTTCCTGCGCTCCAACGGCAATGGGGGCGTTCTCATCCAGCATTTGCTTCAGCTTAACCACACGGGTAGATGTGGGAGCCGGGGCAATACCATCGCTGGACCAGCTTGCGAACTCTGCCCGCAGATTGGCACTCATAATGCGGACATCGGAGCCACTTGCCTGCGCAGCAGCTACAGCAGAGGCACTGGGCATGGGAAACACTGCCAAAAACAGCACCAAGGCAAGAAGCAGGGAAACAACGCGTTTGCTCATAATGAACTCTCCTTATCAATATAGTATACATGAATGTCCTTTCACAAATCAATGTATATACACACATTTTAGCATAAAAACGTCCAAATTGCAATGGAAAAATCCAGAAAAAACCAATCTTTTCCAACAATAACCAAAGCTTGTTTTGTGGCAGAATGCACAAACGCCTCTCCTTGGGAACTCCGTTGTTCTTTCGGGAGAGGCGTATTCAAATTACCGAGGGAACAGCAATTCCCCGATCTGCACAGCGTTGGTTGCCGCGCCCTTGCGGATCTGATCTCCGCAGCACCACAGGCACAGCCCCTTTTCCTCTGTCAGGTCGGGTCGGATGCGCCCTACATAAATGAGATCCTGGTCGGAGGTATCCAGAGGCATAGGATACCGCTTCGACTCCAAATCGTCTACCAGCAGGCATCCGGGAGCGGCGGCAATGGCATTTCTCGCTTCCTCCACAGAAACAGGTCTTTCAAAGCGGATCGCCGCGGAGATAGAGTGGCTGCGGATTACAGGAACACGGACACAGGTGCAGCTCACCCTCATTTCCGGCAGGTGCAGGATCTTTCTTCCCTCATATTGCAGCTTCATTTCCTCAGAAGTGTAGCCATCCTCCTGTTCGCCGCCAATTTGGGGGATGAGATTATAGGCGATCTGATAGGGGAATACACCGGGCTGGTCGGTCTTTCCTTCCATTTCCATTTGGAGCTGAGCGATGCCGCCCACACCTGCCCCGGAGACTGCCTGATAGGTGCTGACCGTCATAGACCGAATGGGAGAAAGCCGGCTCAGAGCGGCAACGGCTGTGACGGTGATAATGGTAGAGCAGTTGGGGTTGGAGATGATTCCCTTGTGGATAAAAGCATCGGCGCCGTTGACCTCGGGGACTACCAAAGGAACTTCCGGGTCGAGACGAAAAGCACTGGAGTTATCCACAAACACAGCACCAGCCGCCCGAATTGCCGGGGCAAACCTCTGGGCAATGTCGTTTTCCGCCGCGCCCAGCACCAGATCTACCCCTTGGAAGGCTTCCTCTGTGGCTTCCTGAATGATCACAGGCTCTCCCCGGAACGGCTCCGTCTTGCCCGCGCTTCTGGCACTGGCAAGCAGGCGCAGCTCTTTAATCGGAAAATTCCGCTCCTCCAGAATTTTTTTCATTTCCATGCCTACCGCGCCGGTGGCGCCTAAAATCGCTACTGTATATTCCATAAAGAACCTCCTAATATCAGGCTGCGCCGCCATTTAAGGACAGCCGAAGGTATATCCGGCTTCCATCAGGCGGTTCAAGGCTTCGTTGGCTTCCTCGTCCGTAAAGAAGCTGCCCCATTTGGATTTCACCGCCAGAGCTTCCAGACTCAAATGCAGCTTTCCCTGCTTTGCCAGTTCCAAAAAACCGTCACTGCACCGTCTGCCGCTTAAAACTCTTTTGGCCGCCGAAACCGCGCCCAGCTCTGCTGCCTGCTTTCGCATCCGGGCGGTGGGAATGCCCAGAGCATCCATTTGATCCCAGCAGGCAGTCCATGCTTTCAAAAACCCGGCTTCCCGGTCAGTTGTATTCATAGAGATTTCCTCCTTTAATGTAATTGGTATATACAAAATTTGGCTGATCTGTCAGTTTTGTAAATTCACTGTAGGCAAATTAGATGGATCGGAATTTCCAGACAAAGAACGACAGCAAACACAATTGTGCAACCCATGAACACAATCGAACAGACCATGAACACAATTGAACAGACTATAAGCAAAAGCAAGCAGACGGGAGTAAAACATACTCATATACAAAAACAATAACATAATCAACTACAACCTCATCCTCCTCTTCTTACAAAGAAGGAGGGGTGAAGGGGAGGAGGTGGTGGATGAAGTAGGTTAGAATGGATAATTTTCTTGTTTTATTATTATACACGACCTTTTGCAAAATTTCCACCACTGCTTTTGGCGTTTCCTGCCAAAATTCAGGCAAAAGCATTTTTCTTCCGCTCCCGCATCCCCTTAGAAATAATCTTATGATTTTTGAAAATAATCGCAAAATCCCCCTTGACAATCACTTGACCATGTGATACAATCTAGTCACAGCAACAGAGAAGGGGTGATACCTTATGAACTGGTACTTACCGGGAAGCACCTTGGAGGTGGATCTGAACCGCCCGGAAGCCGCAAAAGAGATCTGCGAATCCTTGTTCATTGCCGGAGGGCTGGTGCTTTCTCAGGTCTGCCAAATCACCGGGCTGGAGCCATACACGGTGCAAAATTGGGTGAAGCGGGGATTCCTGTCCCATCCGGAGAACAAAAAGTATAGCTGCGATCAGCTATGCAGACTGCTCATCATCAACACCTTGAAAGCCGCCCTGCCTATGGAATCCATATGTCAGCTTTTGTCCTATGTCAACGGTCAGTTGGACGACGAAAGCGACGATGTGATCCATGACAGCAAAATGTATTTCATTTTCACCCGGCTGGCTGCATCCTGCGGAAACACCTGGCCGCCGGAGGATCTGGAAAAGGTCATTGCCCGTTCTTTGGATCAGGGGCAGTACGAAGCACCCACACCGGATGCCAGAAAGCGGGTGGAGGAGGTGCTGAAGGTGCTTGTAACCGCCTGGTTCGCCTCTCAGCTTCAAAGAAAAGCCGACCGGCAGCTAAAAGCATTGGGATTATAAGTCCCACGAAACATATGGAAGGAGTTTAGATCAATTATGCAAGACGGAAGCTATCGTTGGGTCAAGGACAACGAGCCGGAGGGTCAGCCCAAGTCCGGCAAGAAGAACCCCCTGAAAAAAGTGAGAAACATCTTCATCATCTTCCTTGTAGGTATTTTTGCCATTATTCTGGCAAGCACCTGCTGGTACACCGTGGACGACAAGCAGCAGGCTGTGGTGACCACCTTCGGCAAGGTCACGGACATCACCGGCGCGGGTGTTCACTTCAAGCTCCCCTTCGGTATTCAGAAAGCCCACAAGGTGGATGTGAATGTGTACCAGAAGCTGGAGCTGGGCTACCGCACGGATTACGCCAACACCAACGGCTATCAGGTGGTAGAGGAAGAATGTAAGATGATCACCGGCGATTATAACATCGTCAATGTGGAATTTTTCGTGGAATACAAGGTATCCAACCCGGAGCGGTATCTGTTCGGTTCTTATGAGCCGGAGGAAATTCTGCGGAATCTGATCCAGAGTCAGGTTCGCAATGTGGTGGGCTCCAGTCAGGTAGACAGCGTTCTCACCGACGGCAAGGAAGCCATCCAGATGCGGGTCAAGGAGCTGGTAACGGAAGTCCTTCATGAGTATGACATTGGTCTGACTCTGGTGGATGTAAAGATCCAGGATGCCGAGCCTCCCACAGCAGAGGTCATTGAGGCTTTCAAGGCTGTGGAAACCGCAAAGCAGGGAGCGGAAACTGTGGTCAATCAGGCTATGGCTTATCAGAACGCCGAGCTGCCCGCCGCCCAAGCTCAGGCTGACCAGCTCATTCAGAACGCCGAGTATCTCAAGCAAGCCCGTATCAACGAGGCAAAGGAGCAGGTAGCCATGTTTAACGCCATGTACGCCGAATACCAGCTCAACCCTGAGATCACCCGCAGCCGTATGTATTATGAAGCCATTTCCGAAGCTCTGCCCGGTGTAAAGGTCTTTATCAACACCGGAAGTGGCGAGACTGTGGATATGCTGCTGCCCCTGGAGCCCATTGTAAACAGCGGCAGCACCGACACCGAATAAGGAGAACGCCCTATGAAAAAAACGATCATTATTGTCCTGGTTTTACTGCTGGCTGTCATTTGTCTCTCCTCCTCCATGTATACGGTTGAGGAGAACGAGTATGCCTGCACCGTCCGTTTTTCCAAGATCATCGACACTGTAGACCAGCCGGGTCTGCACTTCAAAGTCCCCTTTCTGGACAGTGTCAAGACCTTCCCCAAGGCTGTTATGCTCTATGACATTCCCCCTTCCGAGGTACTGACCTCTGACAAGCAGAACATGACCGTGGACAATTATATCCTCTGGAAGGTATCCGACCCCAAGCTGTTCTACCAGACCCTTGGCTCCACCATCGTTGCGGAGGAGCGGCTCAACGCCCTGACCTACAACGCCCTGAAAACCGTTATGGGTACTCTCGCTCAGCAGGACATCATCAATATGGACGACGGCGGCGAGCGCAACGCTATTTACGAGGGCATCACCCAGACCGTAGACTCTCTGGCTGAGACTTACGGCATCGATGTGGTGGATGTAAAGATCAAGCGGTTCGATCTTCCCGAATCCAATGAGAATGCCGTTTACACCCGCATGATCTCCGAGCGGAACCAGATCGCGGAGAAGTACACCGCGGACGGCAACTACGAAGCCTCCATCATCCGCAACGATGTGGATAAGCAGGTAAACATCCTCATTTCCAACGCAGAGGCCAAGGCTGCCGAGCTGGAGGCCGAGGGCGAGGCGGAGTATATGCGTATGCTGGCTGCGGCCTACAACACCAAGGACAAAAAGGAATTTTATGAATTTACCCTTGCGCTGGACGCTTTGAAGCAGAGCCTGACCGGCGAGGAAAAGACGGTGATTTTGGACAAAGACTCCGAGCTTGCCAAAATCCTTATGGGACAATAAAAATAGACCGCCACGGGAAACCCCGTGGCGGTTTAAATATTTTGTTACAGGTTAATCTGGTTAATGACCTCTTTGAGCTTGTTTGCGCTAAGCTGGAACTTTGCAACCTCTTCATCGGTAAGCTTGGTCAAAATCTTACCCCGGACACCGGAACGGTCAACCAGGCACAGGGCGGACAGGCACACATCCTCAACACCGTACTCCCCGTGCATCATGGTGGAAACAGTCAGGGCAGTGCCGGCATCGGAGAAGATGCTCTTACAGATGTGGCACACAGACATGGCAACGGCATAGAAGGTTGCGCCCTTGTTTTCAATAATGACAGCGCCGGACTTCTTTACATACTCCTCTACCGCGGCATAGTCCTGATTCCAGTTAATGCGCTCCCGGTCAGGAGAGGCTTCTTTATATGCGTCAATGTGGTTGTTGGCAATATGCACCAAGGACCAGGGTACAAAGGAGCTGTCGCCGTGCTCACCGTATACGTGGGCGTGGACGTTCTTGGGGTTGATATAGAACCGCTTGGCAAGCTCTGCCTGCAGGCGGCTGGTGTCCAAAATCGTGCCGGAGCCGACAATCTGATGCTCAGGCAGACCGG
>JAZNYB010000199.1:0-4997 GCA_045594185.1 Faecousia sp.
GGTGGACAAGCTGGGCAGTGATCACAGGGGAGATCCTTCCTCTGCCCTTTTGGAGGTGCTGGACTCCGAACAGAACAGCACCTATCGGGATCACTATCTGGAAGTACCCTTCGACCTCAGCCAGTGTATGTTTATTACCACAGCAAACAGAAGTGATACCATTCCCAGACCGCTTCTTGACCGCATGGAGATCATTGAGCTGAACTCCTATACAGACGAAGAAAAGCTGATGATCGTGAAAAATCATTTGCTTCCCAAGCAGCTAAAGCGGCACGGACTGAAAAAGTCTCAGCTCAGATTGTCTGATGACTGTATCCGGGAGATCATCGCTTGCTACACCAGAGAGTCCGGTGTTCGGAATCTGGAAAGACAGATCGCAGCCATCTGCCGCAAGGCTGACAGAAAGCTGATCGAGAATCAGGATATTCGCCGCATTACCGTGACCGGTGGCAATTTGGAGGAATTTTTGGGCGTTCGCCGGTATCTGCCGGATAATCTGCCCGAGACTGATCCTGTGGGCTTGGTTACGGGGCTTGCATGGACTGCTGTAGGCGGCGAACCTTTGGAGGTCGAGGTCAATGTAATGCCCGGTTCCGGCAAGCTTGAACTGACCGGTAATCTGGGAGATGTGATGAAGGAGTCTGTCCATGCGGCTCTGACATATATCCGTTCTCAAACGCAGAGATTGGGCATTGATCCTGATTTCTATAAGAACCGGGATATTCATGTGCATTTCCCGGAGGGAGCTGTTCCCAAGGATGGGCCTTCAGCGGGTATTACCGTATGTACTGCCATGGTTTCCGCTCTGACCGGGACACCTGTCCGCAGAGATATTGCCATGACCGGAGAGATATCCATTCGTGGCAGAGTTATGGCAATTGGTGGTCTGAAAGAAAAGACCATGGCTGCGCTGCGGCATGGCATTAAGACGGTCATTATCCCGGAAGCCAATCTGCGGGATCTGGAGGAAATCGACCAGACCGTCCGCAAGTCCCTGAATTTCATTACCGCAAAGCATATAGATACGGTGCTGGAGATGGCTTTGATCCGTGAAACCGCCCATCGGGTATATTCTGCTCCCGAGGGGGTCAAGGCTCTGCCCATAGGGGAGAAGCACCCTCAGAAGAAGCCGGAAATTTGTCAGTAAAGGGGAATGTGTTATGAATCTTCATAATGTTGAATTTATTAGATCCGCTGCATCCCCCAAGGACTTTTTTCGGGACGGTCTGCCACAGATTGCTTTTGCCGGTAAGTCCAATGTGGGAAAATCCTCAGTCATCAACCGTATCCTGCAAAGAAAGAATTTTGCGAGAGTGGGAGAAGCACCAGGAAAGACCATCCATGTAAATTACTTCCGTGTGGACAAAAAGGCATATTTTGTGGATCTTCCCGGTTACGGCTACGCCAAGGTATCACAGGCGGAAAAGGAGCGATGGGGGAGGCTCATGGAGAGCTTTTTTGAGGAAATTCCCCTTGCGTTGGGCATTTTGATCGTGGACGCGCGGCACAACCCAACCAACAATGATTGTACCATGGCTCGCTGGTTTCTGGATTCCGGCTGCCCCTTTGTAGTGGTGGCCAACAAAATGGACAAGCTTAAAAAAAGCGAAATACAGGGAAATTTGGCTCAGATCCGTCAGGATTTGGAGCTTCCTGATACCTGCCCTCTGATCCCCTTTTCCGCGGAGAAGGGTTTGGGCAGGGATGAGCTGCTGCGGGAGATCTTTGCTGCCGCGGAGTGTTGACCCGTGATCAAATAAAAAGAGATCCATTGCCCTCCCTTTGGAACAGGCAGTGGATCTTTTTTATTTTGTTTTATGTTAGCTTCTTTAGCTCTTTCTCTACCCAGAATAGCTGGTACGCGCAGAAAAGACCGAATACCACGCAGTTATACAATACTGCCACCACCCAATTGTCCGTAAACCGGGCAAACAGACAAATAACGGGGATTTTCAGTACGGCACCGATGCCATAGAAAACGATCTGTGTTCCAAGCTTTCCGATGCCATTGGCGATGGTGGTGAGAACGATATTGAAGATGTATAGCCCGCCAAACAGGGCAAAAACGCAGGCGGTGGGGAAGTGGACGGTGATGGCTTCCTCTTTCAGCCAAATATTGATGATCCATTGCAGGAAGGGGACAAGGAGGAACTGTATCAAAAACGCAAAGCCTGCAATACCATAAAGTAAATGATTGGTTTTTCTTACTTTTTCGTACTTCTTTTGTGCCAGATTTTTCGTTACATTGGACCACATGGGTGTCAGAGCCAGCATAAATAAAGAACCAACAGCGGTAAACAGCTTGAAATAAACGCTGTATTCCACCACATCCGCAGTGCCAAAAAAACTTGTGATCACCAGCTCGTTGGTTGTGGTCAGGAGCATAAAAGCAACCTGCGCCCCAAAGAATTTCAGCCCCAAACCTACGGTCTGCTTTGCCATGGAGATATCTATGCTTTTGATACCGGGGCGGCATTGGCGGTAGTTTTTGCTAAAATACAGTACAAAGGAGGCAATCAGCAGGGGAGCGTTGATGGCAAAGCTGTGGACAAGGGAAATGTTATAAAGCTTTGCCGCCAGTCCACCTTCTCCGCTCAAAGCCATAAAGCAAGGCGGAACAGCACTGGTAATCAGGGCTAAAACATTGTTCAGGGAGGATTTTTGTGTGGCATAGATGACCATGTTGATGGTCTTTAGTACAAAACTGACACAAATGCTGGAAAACAGGATCATCAAACAGTTTTGAAGGACCTGATTGCTGATCAGCATAGGATCCAGCTTCAGAAAATCCACCAGATCAATAAACCGAATCAGTACAATTCCGGCAAGAAGGATGGGCAGGATAATGACACAAAGCATACAGTATGTGGACGAGACATACTGCTTGGCGGCAGAGGAATCACCCTTCGCCAGAGCCTCAGTCAGGCGGTTTCTAAGACCATTTCCCAACCCTAAGTCACACATGGAGATCCAGGAAAGAACGGAAAGAGCGGTATACCATGCCCCCAGAATACTATCGTTGTTAAAATAGCGGATGTAAAGGGGCATGGAGAACATGGAAACAAACAGGGATGCCCCTTTGACCAAAAACGCCAGACCGATATTGCCTATCAGCTTCCGGTCATCTTGATCTATGGATTTGAAGTTTAACTTTCGCACGCTTTCACCTGATTTTCGCAGGGTGCTTGTTCGTTCTTGTTTTGCAGGAAATAGAAAAGCAAGCACCAGGAGAACATAATGGAGCTGTGGGGCTCCTTGTTGATGATGAAGAGAATAATGGCCACAAGCAGGATCTTACAGAATACATTGACTCCCTTTTGCCGAAAAATGCCTGTAAGCCAGAAAATGGTATAGGACAATCCCAGGATGCCGTATTCACACATGAGATAGGTGGTTGTGGAAGTGTCGGCAAATCTTTTGGCATTGTTAGCCGCTTCCACAATGCCCGCGCCTAAAATGGGATGCTCGCTAAACAGGGCAAGATTATGTATAACGGCGAATACCCGGGAAGACTGGCTCATGTTGGAGGAAAGCAGCTTTTGAATATAGGGGTTGTACCTTAAGCTTGTACTCACAATAATGGTATCCAGATTCAGAACTGTTACAATAACAACAACCAATAACAGTGGATACAAAATCTTCAAAATGGCTTTTTTTCCTTTTAAGCTGCTGTTTTTCATCAGAGGCAGCAGCATACACAAGATCCAAAGCACATATCCCGCAGTGGAGTTGGCAGAAAAAATACAGGCAGAAAAAAGGATCACACGGAAAGGCTTGGGGGCATCCTCTTTGAACAGAAGTTCAAAGAGAAGGGCATAGACCAGAGCGGTGGCAAACAGACCCGGCTCCCAGAACATTCCGCAGTTGCGCTCCGGTAAAGTGACAATATAGTTGAAAATCAGCCCAACACAATATGTAGTACCATTAAAGTTGGACATTCTGGGGAGTATCGCAAGCGCACCGGTATAGTTGGCAAGAATGTGCCCGACCAATGCGCATATGGAAACCACTGTCATGAGCTTCAGGTAGAAATTGACCATCTGACGGAACGAAAACAGCATGGTGATGCCAAAGGCTGTCAGGATCATGCACAGCATACGGATATATGACATGGTACCGCTTCTGAGATGGGCTCCCATGCTGACGATTACCATGAAAACAAGAATCATCAGACTGCATACAGATAAGCTCCATTTCTGCTCCAGGAACAGACGAGGCAGCAAACCGCAAAAAACAGCTGCGGTAAGCAAGGGTAGCTGCCGGATTGGATCCCAAATGCTCTGCAGTGCGTGACCGCTGGAGAGGATCAAAATAACGACAATAATGGCAGAGAGTATTTTTTTCGGAGTGATCCTAATTACCATAGCTTATTTCAGTCCATCTTTGATAAAATTTCGCAGGCTTTTACCCTCAGGAATACGAAGTACGGCTCGCAGCAGGTGAGATGTCTTCCGAAGAAGTCTTGCCTTTAGGGGATACAGTATGATTTTCCCGATTTTGTTTTCAAAGCAGGGGTCTTGTAGTATGGACGCGGGGTGCTGCACAGGAAAGGACAGGGGATAGGAATCCATGCCGCAGAACCGACGGGTCATTTCAGCGGAGAAGCTGCTGCCGCCGTGAATGGAATACTCGTCCACACCAATGTTTTTGATTTGATTGCGACAGGGGCAGATACCGAAAAGGTTGTGTGCCTTTATGGAAAAATCCATTTGGTAGTCCCAGGATTTAGGTCTGTCTCCTGCTTTGATCCGGCGGTATTCTCCCATCCAGCTATTGCGATACTGCTCAAATACTGCCTTGTTGCAGTACACATCTCCGATCCGGGACATAACAGCTTCGTTTTCACACAGCTTCAGCTCCCCATCATAAAAGCGTTCAAACTTTCCGCTCCAGGAAGCCCAGACGCAGGGGAGCATATGTCGGGTGAAAACATAGCTGACCCCGTCTGCGGGTTGATATTCGCCTAAATAATTGGTGCCGCAGATCCAAAGCACACG
>JAZNYB010000200.1:0-5153 GCA_045594185.1 Faecousia sp.
GAACGACATGGCTACGATCCGACTTGGCTGGAGGTTGCCTTTATCAGCGGCACGAAGCTCCCCAAAAAGGAGCAAAAAAAGCTGGAGGATTCTATTGCCACCGGCAAAATCAAGCTCATTGTCGGCACACAAGCCCTTCTGAGCGACACTTACACTTTCAACCGATTGGCTCTGATCGTGGAAGACGAAGAACACAAGTACGGCGTTGTACAGCGGGAGAAGCTGGTACAAAAGGCAGCGGAAGGCACTCACACCGTCACCATGTCCGCCACGCCCATCCCAAGGACGCTGGCCCAAACCATTTACGGCAACCATGTACAGCTTTACTCCATTCTCACAAAGCCTTCCGGCAGAAAGCCTGTAACTACCGGGATGCTAAAAACTACCCAACAGCTTATTTCCTATCTGATAGACGATATAAAGCTCCGGGGCCACCAAGCCTACGCCGTATGTCCCATGGTCAGCAGCAACGAGAAAATGCAAGGGGTCAGTTCTATAGAAGAAATATATGAGTTTTACAGAAAGCATCTGGAGCCACATGGGATTCAGGTAGGAATGGTAACAGGCAAAACCAAAAAGAAGGAAGCTGAACAGATCCTTTCGGATTTTGCTTCCGGAAAGATCTCTCTGCTTGTTTCCACCACCGTGATCGAGGTTGGAATCAATGTTCCCAACGCCACCTGTATCATCATTCATAACGCAGAGAGATTTGGACTAGCCCAGCTCCATCAGCTCCGGGGGAGGGTAGGTCGTGGTAAAGCTCCCGGATTCTGCGTCCTTTGCTCCGACGATCGGGAGAACCCCAGACTGGAAGCTCTGTGTCGGTATACAGACGGTTTTTCCGTAGCAGAAATGGATCTCCAACAGCGAGGAGCCGGCGACATGATCGGTATTGCTCAGAGCGGCACAGAACGGTATTTGGCCCTGGCATTGGCGCATCCGGAAGAATACGCAAAAGCACAGGACGCAGCCAAGTACATCCTGGACTCCGGTGAAGATTGTCTGATCCTCCAGAGGGTGCTGAGAGATTATCAGGAGAATAAGGGCGGCGAAATGCTGGATGCCCGCATTTAACTAACAGTTGAAAGGAGAAGAAAGCATGAAATATCGTGTTGAGTGCGGTTCACTTGTGACCGTTTTAAGAAAGCGTACATATACAATTACCGCTGATACCAAGGAAGAAGCAACAGAGAAAGCAAGGAAAAAATTTATCGACGATTGCTATAAAGCCAAAAGATACATTGATGTTGGCGGCACAGTAGAGATTGACGATATTCGCACAGTGGAATAACCGCCGCTTGCAAGAAAAGCTAGGAGTATCACATATGTTACACATTCATCTTACCGTTAACGCTCCAGAAGGCTGCATCCAGGCAGTCAAAGAAACCTTAGCCATGTACTGCGAGCGATACGGCGACACCAGAATTGTATCCGTTAAAGAAGAACTCCCGCAGCAGCAGGAGATTCAGTTCCAGCAAGCCCCCAGACAGGATAGGAGATACCGTTAGCAGAGAGGGGGAGGCCCCGGACCACGGAGGCACACTTGTTCGGAGAATAGATATTCCCCGAACTAAGGAGCCGTGGAAACAGCCGGGAAGCTCCCCTTCGATCGTCGAACTCAAAAACAAGGAGATCATCCATGGGCAAAAGAAAGGCTAAAGCAGAAAAGGAAGTGAAGTAGAATTGGCCGCAATGAGCTTGGAAGAACAGCGAGAAAAAAGATCCGCATATTACAAGAAAAACAGGGATCGTATCCGGGCAACACAAGCCAAATATCAAGCTGCAAACAAAGATAAAATTGCCGCAAGGAGAGCGGAATATTACCAAGAACACAAAGCGGAAATTGCGGTCAAAAACGCAGCCTATAAAAAAGCACATAAAGGCTCCCCTGCCAAATGGAGCCGGACATACAGAAAAAAGCATCCCGAAAAATATGCTGCCGAACAAAGGGCTTATCGGGAAGCCAATCGGGATCAACTGGCGGTCAAGCGAAAAATTTGGTATCAGGAGAATCGGGAGAGCATCCTTGCAAAGCAAAAAGTCTGGTATCAGGAGAATCGTGAGAGTATCCTTGCAAAGCAAAGAGCCTGGTATCAAGAACATAAAGAAGAACTCGCCGCCAAAAGAAAAGCAAAAAAAGAAATGGAGGGCAAACCCAATGGAGAAAGAACTTGAAGCCCTGGCACAGCAGCGTGGCTGGGAAAATGTGGTTAGGCACAACGGATTTGTCGCCGCCCAAAGTGCCTATAACCACCATGTTATGATTTACTCCGGCAACCGGGCTATATCACACCACTCCGTCACCAAACCCATGACCGATGAAGAACTGCGGCAAATAATCGAAAGAACCATAATGCCCTTGGAGGACTGAAAATGCCAAGAAGAAAAAATAGCTGTTGCCCTCACTGTGGCGGTAATACAGGCGTTTATACAAAAACCACCTATGTGAATGTACCGTATGCACTAGGTTGGGATGGTGAGGCCCAAGATAATAGTGAGATGTACGATAATGCAGAAGACTACCGTGGCGGCCGGACAGCCTATTGTCAAGACTGCCATAAGGCGGTATGCCGTATTAGCTCGCTGGAAAAACAGTGGAGAAATTACAATGGTTCAGATATGGAGGAGCCGACTTATGAGTGAGGAAGAAATGTATGTTTTAAGATGTCTGTCCTGTGTAGCAATAAATGCCAAGGAAAGTAAAACTCTGCCAATCTTATGCCCAGCGACTCAACTCCCCTGCTTTATGCTTCAACCCAACAAAATACAGCAATGTATGGCGAAACACGCTAACATGAGCATCCGTTCCGGTAAATTTGGCAGAGAGCCACTACATAGTGAATATATGGATCAGGAAGCAATCTCAACCATGATACAAAAGTACAACGAGCTTCCCGAATACCATAAGCAAACAATTCATTATTAGGGGCAGAAATATGAGATTACGCTTTTTCAAAAAATACAGCAAAAAGGCTTCCCCGGAGCGTTCTTCCCCCCTAACAGAGCAATACGAAAAATGCGTACTTTGCCACAGGCTCACCCAGATCCCAAAGAAATTGCCGATCAGCAAAAGAATCGGTTATATACCAGGTGTAGGTCAGCTCTGCGAGGAGTGCTATCGTGATTCAAATTAGAGTTTTACGGAGGATTACTTATGAGCAAATCATATGGAATGATGATTAGCGGGTCAGAAGCCGTGCGGCTCCTGGAACAGCATCCCATGGACTTCCCGGAATATGAGCGAGTATTGAACCGGGTGCGCTATGAGGTCGATAAAAGCATCCCTATCGCCCCCAAAAAGGTTAAAGCAGTTTCTCGTTCCTTCCAGGATTACTGCACCTGCGGCAACTGCGGCTTTTCTCTGGATATATATGATGAATACTGCCCAAAATGCGGACGAGCTATCAAGTGGAGTGCTGTATACTCAAATATGCTACCATAACAACATCTGATGGCTAAAAACACAAGGAGGCAGCCAATGATAAGACAATGTATTTACTGTCCATGGCGTCATACCATAATCACAGCCCAAGGAAAAACCGTATATATCTGCACGGATGAAGACGGCGGTGCCTTCCTCTCCCCTGTTGGCCTATGCGGATATTGCGGCACAGAAGACGCCGATCACAACGAACCCCCAGAGTCAGAGGAGGAAATTGATGTCTACCTATATCAAGACGGAGAACTCACTGGAATTTGATAACGCCCCAGACTGGTTGGTAGCTTATATGCAATACAGGCGAGTGATCCTGGGAAATACACCGGAATCCATAATGACCTACTTTAAGGCCCTAAGAGAGTTCTGCCAGTGGGCCTATATCGTAAAAAAGACCGGATCCTCCCCTAAAACTGCTGCGGATCTGCGAGCGGTCACGATCTTGGGGATGCCGGTCAAGCTCATGGCCAACCTTACCAGAAATGATATAGAATCCTATTTGTATTTTACCGTAAATACGCTGGGTAATACCCCGGCCGCCCGGAACAAGAAGCTGTCGGCTCTACGGGGCCTGTTTCAATATCTTTGCGATCAGCAGAGCAATCTGGAAATCCGGATGTCAGGAAATCCTGTAATTGGAATTCCTCACGCCAAAGGCGAGCGGAAGCAGCCGATATTTCTTCCGGACGAAGAACGGAAATCACTCCTCCGATCCATCTCCGGAGAAAATGCTTGCCGGGATTATGCTATTTTCCTACTTATGCTCACCTGCGGTCTACGGGTATCCGAGGTGGTACGAATTGACATGAAGGATCTCAACTTAGAGGCACAGTTCATCCGGATCCACGGCAAGGGCAACAAGGAGCGAATCGCTAATTTGACACTCCCCTGCCGGGATGCCATTTCCCGCTACATTATGGAATACCGGAAGGTACTCCCCCAGGACGGTTTGAAATCTGAAGCACTGTTCGTCTCTCGCCGTCGTCTGGATCGCCTGACGGCCAGGAGTATAGAGAAATCCATGCACAAGTATACCTTGGCTGCTAGGCTGGGAGGAAACGGCTACACGCCCCACAAGCTGCGGCACACTATGGCAACCATACTGGCCCAGGACGGCGTAGACCTGTTGAAGATCCAGAACATCATGGGCCATACAAATCCCAATACAACCCAAATATACACACACCTGGGCAATGCAGACATTGCCCAGGCGGTACATGAGTCGAGATTGGAGAAGATGGGGACGGAATAACCGATGGTTTCTATTGTGCTTTAACTAAAATCTCGCGCTCTTTGGAGCACAGTAAAAGTAATGGTTAAAATGCTTCAGCGGTTTTTCTAAGGCCATAGGCTTTATCTGCGAGAATATTACTCCCTTCGATTTCTACCTCCGAAATCAGAATATACTTAATTAGCAAAATGCCCAACATTAATTTTTTGTATTGCAAACCATGTAGCTCTCTTTGAAAAGTTATAGAAATCTCCCAAAAAATTATAAATTTCTTCTTGACAATTCATTGCAATTTCGTTATAATATACGAGTCATTGATTTCGTCTCTATTTGAGTATTCAGATAAAGCGAAGTGCTTAGAAGAAATTTGATTGGAGTTGAAGCGGTATGCCCGGTCAGGAGAAATGTAAGTATACTTTACGCAACGATTTAGAGGACAATGAGTTTTCATATTTTTTCAAATATGATAGCGTTCACGGTGTTGCT
>JAZNYB010000201.1:0-10793 GCA_045594185.1 Faecousia sp.
TAATTTAAGTATGCAGTTTGGAGGTCAATGGCTGTTTCAGCATGTAGACCTGCAATTTGTCGCCGGGAATTGCTATGGCATCATCGGTGCCAACGGTGCCGGCAAGTCCACCTTCCTTCGGATTCTCTCCGGAGAACTGGACTCTACTTCCGGCGCAATCGTCATTCAGCCCGGGGTTAGAATGTCCGTTTTGAAGCAGGATCAGTTTGCCTACGACCAGTATTCTGTTATAGACACGGTCATTATGGGAAACGAGCGGCTTTACAAAATAGGCAAGGAGAAGGATGCTCTTTATGAAAAGCCGGACTTTTCCGACGAGGATGGGTTGCGGGCTTCGGAATTGGAAGCGGAATACGCCGAGCTTGGGGGCTGGGAAGCGGAGTCCGATGCCAGCCAGATTTTGCAGGGCTTAGGCGTACCCACAGAGCTGCATTATGACATGATGGCAGACACCGACCCCAGATTAAAGGTGAAGGTGCTGCTTGCCCAGGCTCTCTTTGGAAACCCTGATATCGTCATGCTGGACGAACCCACCAACAACCTGGACATTGAGTCCATTAACTGGCTGGAGGATTTTCTTCTGGATTTCCCCGGCACTGTCATTGTCGTCTCCCACGACCGCCACTTCCTCAACACTGTCTGTACTCACATCGTAGACATTGACTACGGCAAGATCAAAATGTATGTGGGCAACTATGACTTCTGGTATGAATCCTCTCAGCTTGTGCAGGCTCTGCTAAAGAACAAGAACAAGCGCAATCAGGAGAAGATCGAGGAGCTGCAAGCCTTTATTGCCCGCTTTGCCGCCAACAAATCCAAGAGCAAGCAGGCTACCTCCCGGAGAAAGCTCCTGGACAAGCTCACCGTGGAGGAGATCCCCTGCTCTACCCGCCGTTATCCCTTTGTGGGCTTCCAGCCGGAGCGGGATCTGGGAAAGGATATTCTGACCGTCAAAGATGTTTCCGTTACTGTAGACGGGGTCAAGCTTCTGGATAAGGTGTACTTCACCCTGAGTAAAACCGATAAGGTTGCTATCGTAGGCGAAAACGAGCTTGCCCAAACCACACTCTTTAAGGTTCTTATGGGTGAGCTGGAGCCGGATGAGGGCAGCATCAAATGGGGCGTTTCCACCATGCGCAGCTATCTGCCCAAGGACAACTCCGAGTATTTCGAGGGCTGCACCATGGAGCTGGTGGACTGGATCAGGCAGTATTCCGTAAAGAAGGACGATGTGTACCTCCGGGGATTTTTGGGCAGGATGCTGTTCTCCGGTGAGGATGTGTTCAAGCCGGTGAATGTGCTTTCCGGCGGTGAAAAGGTGCGGTGTATGCTGTCTAAAATGATGCTGTCGGGCGCTAATGTTGCCCTTCTGGATCAGCCCACCAACCATCTGGACATGGAATCCATTCAAGCGGTGAACAAGGGGCTTATGGCATTCCCCGGTGTGGTCATTCTTGCCAGTCACGACCATGAAATGCTGTCGTCCGTGTGTAACCGGGTGATCGCCTTCCAGCCCGACGGAACCATTATTGATCGTTTGGGAACTTATGATGAATATCTGGAATGGCAAGCCCAGCAAAAGAGAAAGTGAGGAAATGGATATGGAAAGAGAACTGATCGAACTAGAAGAATGTCCCGATTGCCGGGGTACGGGTGCCATCTACCACGAGGGCGGTTGGTGTGTATATGTGGAGTGCCTGAATTGTGGAGCGCAGACTGCCTATGTGGAGTACAGCAACGAGGAAGAAAAGGCGAAAGCGGAACGCATGGTGGCTTCGATCTGGAATCAGGGTAAGGTCGTCCACATGAATCCCGGTGAATAACCAAAGGATATAAAATGTCCGCCCCACGGGAAGCTGCTGTGGCAGTCCATGGGGCGGATATACTTTTTAACGGAACCGGTCAAAAATTGGCTTTTCGATTCTCTTATAAAGGAGCATGGTCAGCAGCGAGACAACACCGCCCTTAATGAGATTCAGAGGAACGACACAGAGCAGCACCAAAGAGGAAACGGATGTGATTCGGGGGTTAATATCCGTACCCATGGCAATAATGGTATCCAAAGGCATTCCGTAGAGCTGGGCAAATTTGGGAATTAGATAAACGGCATTAAAGAGACTGCCAAAAACAGTCAGAACAACAGTTCCAATGCACAACCCAAAAATCGCCATTTTCTTGGATTTGCGGAAGTGATAGCAAATAGAGGCAGGCAGAACCAGAGAACAGCCCACCACAAAATTAGCAAAATCCCCCACAAAGGCGGTGGATGTCCCCTTGAGCAGCAGCTTGATCAAAATTTTAACCGCTTCGCAGGCAACACCCGCCACAGGTCCCAAGTAAAAGGAAGCCAGCAGCACAGGAAGCTCAGAGAAGTCCAGCTTGTAAAAGCCGGGAGCCAGAAAAGGCAGAGGGAAATCAAGCATATGAAGCACCGCGGCAACGGCTCCGCACATGGCAATGAGGGATATCCTGTGGGCAGGGGTGATCTTCCGCTTCTGAGGAAAGAACCGCTCCACCAAATGGGCAAGGAGCGCAAGTGCCGCTACAACACCCGCTCCCACAAGCACAAAGCCAAGGTTGTCCTTTAAGCCATCAAATAATTTCCGAAAATGTTCCATTGTGTTCACCTCTTGGTAATATTTTCTCTGTATCCTGTAAATAAAAATGCCCGAAGTCAAGCACTTCGGGCATAAAGAAACACTCAGATACAGATCTTCTTCCATCCAGACTGTAACTGTCGGTGCCGGAATCTCACCAGCTCGGCGCAAAAACGCTCGCGGACTTATGCCAAAGGCACTCACCGCCGGTCGGGAATCTCACCCTGCCCTGAAGATAAGAAATATTCACTTCACGGGTACAATATACCGCAGCTCCGATGGATTGTCAACAGGGGATTTTTATGATATAATCGGGCATCAGTGGGAAGGGTTCTCCTTTTGAAGTCCCTGTACCACACCGCCTGCGGAGGTATCGGTCACATCGCCGCCGATCACTTTGTCGTCATATACAAGCAAAGTGGCATAAACCGGGTCGGTGGCATTGGGATAGTTTTCGATTTGATAGACATACTGGGTGACAGTCTTCCCTGTGTAGCCGGATAGGTCAAAGCCCTGACTGACCTGCAGCGCGTTATACCGCTCAAAAACCTCGCTCAGCTCCGTGGGAATGAGTACCTGCCTGGTCTGCACAGGAGAGACGACCACATCCCAGCCGTATTGGGTGAGATAGGAAACTCTCTGGTCATTGGTGCGGATGCTCACCGGCTGACCGGTTTGTGGCTGCCCTCCAGGACTGCGAAGGAGAATGGCAACGATAACGATCAGGGCAACAACAACGGCAATCACCAGCCCGATCCGTTTTTTATCCAGCTTTGCGGTCATAACAACCATGACGATCCCTCCATTATTTAGCTAGGTTGTAAATCCTATGGGACGAGATTTGATTTTAGAACAGAAGGTGGACAAATTGCTTCAAAGATTGGACAAGATTTTGGCAAACTCCGGTTTGGTTACCCGCAGTGGGGCAAAGGATGCCCTGAAAATGGGCAGAGTGCAGGTTAACGGAATGACCGTTAAGGACGGAGCGGGAAAGGTCGACCCAGAAAAAGACGAGATTACCTTGGACGGAGAGCAGATCACAGCAGGAAAAGTGGTGCTGCTTCTCAACAAGCCGGAAGGGTATGTTACCTCCACCTCAGACCCCAGAGACAAGACTGTTATGGAGCTGATCCCGGCGCAGTACCGCTCCAGAGTTGCACCCGTGGGACGGCTGGATAAAATGACAAGAGGACTGCTCCTTTTTACCGATGACGGGGATTTGGCTCACAAGCTCATTTCTCCCAAAAGCCGGATTTCTAAGGTTTATTATGCCAAGCATGAAGGTCGCGCGGCAGAAGAAGATGTGAAAGCCTTTGCGTCGGGGCTTACGTTAGGAGACGGAACGGTATGCCTGCCCGCTGAGCTAAAACCTTTGGCAGAAGGTGAGAGCCTGATTACAGTCTGTGAGGGAAAATACCATCAGGTGCGCCGCATGATGGCATCGAGAGGCATGACCGTGACTTTTTTGGAACGGGTGCAGGAGGGATGCCTGAGTTTGCAGGGAGTTCCTCTTGGAAAATCCAGACTTTTAACTGCGGAGGAAATCAAAAAACTGAAAGAGCTTTAAGCATTTTGACGAAATACGCTTTGCTTTTTTGTGCTATATGCAGAATACAGCATGGGCAAATTGCCTTATTTTTCGTGGCGATTTGACGGTTGTTTCTTTGAAGTTCAAAAAGAAATATGTGATATTTCATAAAAAAGCATAGCTGTTTTGCAATATTTTGTCAAAAGGTACTTGCAAAATGCGCAAAAACCGTGTATGATATTCATGCAGTTTTGTGAAAACCGCATTTGTGCATTTTACAAGGAGGGCGCAATAAATGTCCAACCGTATTTTTCAGAGTGTTATCATTCAGTTAAGGGATGCCACAGACCGGGTCCTGGGTGTAATAGATGCCGAGGGCAATGTAGTTTCCTGCAGTGATTCCATGCTCCTTGGGGAAAGATGGGCTGATGCCGCTATGAAGGTTGGCACCGGCTTCGACTCCATTACTTATTACGAGGGCAGAACTTATAAAGCCATGGTAGGAAACAGCAACTATTTTGAGTACGCTGTTTTTGTAGGCGGCGAGGACGAAATTGCCAGAAGCCTTTGCTCCATGGCGTATGTTGCTCTCAACAGCGCGAAAACCTTTTATGAGGAAAAGCACGACAGAGGGACCTTTGTCAAAAACATCATTATGGACAACATCCTTCCCGGCGATATTTACATCCGTGCTAAGGAGCTGCATTTCTCCACCGATGCCCCCAGAGCGGTTTTTCTGGTGCGGCAGGTGGGACACGGCGATGTAGCGGCTGTGGATGTACTTCAGGGAATGTTCCCGGATCGGCTGCAGGACTTTGTTCTCAGTGTCAACGAGACGGATATTGCCGTAGTGAAGCAGATCACCGCCGAAGTGACCGGCGAGGATTTGATCAGGATCGCTCAGGCGATGGAAGAAATGCTGAAAACAGAGCTGTTCATCAAGACCGTTATTGGCATCGGCACCGTTGCGGAGCATCTTCGTGAGCTGGCGGATTCCTATAAGGATGCCCAGACCGCCATTGATGTAGGCAAGGTTTTCGACACAGAAAAGAGCATCATCAATTATGAAAATCTGGGCATCGGGCGGCTGATTTACCAGCTCCCCACAACTCTGTGCGAGATCTTCCTGTCTGAGGTCTTTAAGAAGAACCCTCTGGACTCTCTGGATCAGGAAACACTTTTCACCATCAACAAGTTCTTTGAGAACAGCCTGAATGTTTCCGAGACTTCCAGAAAGCTGTTTGTCCACCGCAACACTCTGGTCTACCGCCTGGAAAAGATCAAGAAGCTCACCGGGCTGGATCTGCGGCAGTTTGACCATGCCATCATCTTCAAAGTAGCCCTCATGGTGCGAAAGTATCTGGATTCCCGGGATAACCACAACGGCTAATCCGGGAGTCTCATAGCAAAACTATTTTTTGGAGCGAGCCTATGATAGAATTTACCGATGTTGTAAAGCACTACAATATGAACACCGTTGCCCTCCATGGCGTTTCCATGCGTATCGAGGATGGCGAGTTTGCCTTTTTGGTGGGCCCCTCCGGCTCCGGCAAATCCACCATCATCAAGCTGATCACCGGAGAAACAAAGCCCACGGAAGGCTCTGTAACCGTGAATAAATTTCATTTGGAAAGCATTAAGCCCAGGCATATCCCCCACCTGCGCCGTTCCATCGGCGTTGTGTTCCAGGATTTCCGTCTGATCCCCAACAAAACGGTTTATGAGAATGTTGCCTTTGCCATGCGGGTCATCGGAGCAAAAAACAGAGCTATCCGCAAAAGAGTTCCGTATATTTTGGACTTGGTGGGGCTCACCGGAAAGGAAAAGCGGCTTCCCTCTGAGCTGTCCGGTGGTGAGCAGCAGCGTGTGGCGATTGCCCGGGCTCTCATTAACAACCCCTCCATGATCATCGCGGACGAGCCTACAGGAAATCTGGATCCCGCCCGCTCTTTGGAGATCATGTCACTTCTGGAGGAAATCAACAACCTGGGTACGACTGTTCTGGTCGTTACCCATGCTCACGAGCTGGTAGAACGCTTCACCAAGCGGGTCATTGTGATCAATGAGGGCAGGATTATCAGCGACGGAATGGATGGGTATTATAACTATGAAGAGCAGTAATATTGGTTATTTAGTTAAAGAAGGTATTAAGGGCATTTTTCAGCACGGCTTTATGTCCTTCGCCTCGGTCTTTGTAACACTTGCCTGCCTTTTGGTGATCGGAAGCTGCGCCGCCCTTTTGTATAATGTGAATGCCATCGTGGAAAAGGAAGTCCAGAATACCAAGGTGGTGGCATACATTGACGAAAGCTACTCCGAAGCGGAAGCCAAAAGTGTTGGCTCCAAGATCAATATGATCGAAAATGTCAGGGAAGCGGTTTTTGTTACCAAGGAAGAAGCCCTTGCCACCTTTGTGGAGGGCAAGGAGGATGTTTATCAGGGTGTCAGCGCGGAGACCTTTGAGGATCGTTTTGTGGTGACACTTATGGACAACAGCGATATGCGCCAGACTGTACGCCTGATGGAGTCTATTGCTGGTGTCTCCGAGGTCAGCGCGGACTATGACCTGGCAGAGAACTTCAACACTCTGCAGCATATTTTGCGGATCATTTCCGTCGCGGTCATCGTGATGCTTCTCATCGTCTCCCTGATGATCATTGCCAATACCGTAAAGATCGCCATGTACGACCGCAGAGACGAGATCGCCATTATGAAAATGGTGGGAGCTACCAACGGCTTCATCCGCTTCCCCTTTGTGATCGAGGGTCTGCTTTTGGGTATCATTGGTGCCGCGCTGGCTTTCTTTGCCCAGTGGGGGCTGTATAATGTTCTGGAAAACTGGATCGGACAAATGGAGTCTTTCAATCTCATTACTCTGGTTCCCTTTGAAACACTTCTGTGGCCCATGGTGGCGACCTTTGGAGCAGCCGGTCTTTTCGTCGGTCTTTTCGGCAGCTTTACCTCCATTCGCAAGTTCCTGGATGTTTGATGCCCGTTCTCAGAAAGGAGACTTTATCCCATGAATCGCAAAAGAATTGTATCTGTAGTGGCTCTTGTATTGGCTGTGATCATGATCCTGGGATTGTTCATGTCTATCATCCCAACCTTCGCCCATGCTGCCAGCTCTGCTGCAATTAAGAAACAGTTGGATGCTCTGAAAGAGGAAGCCAAGGAGATCAAGGCTGAGCAAAAGGAGCTGAAGGCGCAGCAAAAGGAGAATGCCAGTGCCACAAAGGATATTGTGGAGCAAAAGCTGGAGATCGAAGCGGAGATCAAGCTCATTCACGACGAAATCGACAACATCAACGCCCAGATCCAGACCTACAACGCACTGATCGTTGAAAAGCAGAAGGAACTGGATGATGCTACTGCCCAGCAGGAAGCCCTTAGTGAGCAATACAGCGCGCGCATCCGTGCAATGGAGAAAAACGGCAATGTATCTTATTGGTCAGTGCTGTTTCAATCCCGGAGCTTTGCGGAGTTTTTAAGCAATCTTCGCATGATGGAGGATATCGCCAGAGCGGACGAGGCAATGATGGCAGAGCTGGATGCCGCCGCCCAGGCGATCGTCATTGCGCAGGAAGAACTGAATCTGGAAAAGCAGGGGCTTAACGAGCAGCGAGCTGCCTTGAACGAGGTTCAGGCTGAGCTGGACGCGAAAAACGCTGAGGCTACCCTTCTTCTGGATGAGCTGAACGATAGGGCTCATGAGCTGGCCGCTTTGGAAGAAAAGTACGAAGCCATGGAGGACGATCTCAGCAAGGATATTGCCAAGAAGGAAAAGGAATATACAGAAGCCAAGAAGAAAGAGCAGGCGGCGCAGAATCCCGGCGGCTCCGGCTCTGCGGGCAGCACTTCCGGCTGGGGCTATCCCCTCCCCTACCGCGCGAAGATCACCTCCGCGTACGGCTACAGATACCACCCCAAAACCGGCAAGTATTCCTTCCATACCGGCGTTGACCTTGCCGCTTCCAAAGGCACTCCTATTTATGCTATGCGGGACGGCACTGTGACCACCGCAGGTAAAACCACTGTATGGGGCAACTATGTCGTCATCAATCACGGAGACGGTTATTCCTCTCTCTATGCCCATATGACCAGATATACCGTGTCTTACGGTCAGGAGGTCAAAAAGGGGCAGTTGATAGGCTATGTTGGCTCAACCGGCTGGTCTACAGGCCCCCATCTGCATTTAACCATTTATTATAACGGAAGCACTGTCAATCCTGCCAAGTACCTTGGCTGACAAACTACCCACAGCCTGTCCTTTCGGGCTGTGGGAGTAGCATTTTCTACCTTTGGAGGGATATCCTGTGAAAAAGTTTTTGAAAGTTTTTTCTTATGTGGGAACCCTGATTCTGGGTGCTGCCATCACCCTTGCGGTGTTGCCCAAAATGTACTATCAGGGTACTTCTACCCCCGCAAAGCGTTCCAAACTGGATCAGCTTGCGGACTATTTGGAAGAATACTATGTTGAAGATGTGGATCGCACCGCTCTGGAGGATGCCGCTGCCGTTGCCATGCTGGAAGCGACCGGTGACCGTTGGAGCTACTATATCCCCGCCAGTCAATACGCCTCCTTTGTGGAGCAAAATGCCAATGCTTATGTAGGCATTGGTGTGACCATTCAAATGAATGAGGAAGAAAAGGCTCTGGAGGTCATTGAAGTGACACCCGGCGGCCCAGCGGAGGCAGCGGGTATTCAGACTCGGGATTTCATTGTGGAAGCTGATGGACAGAACTGCTATGAGCTTGGTCTTCAGGAGACGACCGGCGTGGTCAAGGGCGAGGAGGGCACTGATGTGACCCTGCTCATTCGCAGAGACGGTCAGGAGTTTTCCCTGAATGTTACCCGGATGCGGGTAGAGGTTCCCGTTGCTACTTGGGAGCTGCTGGACTCCGGCTACGGTCTGATCACCATTGAGAATTTTGATTCCAAGTGCTCTGATGAAACCATCGAAGCCATCGAGGAATTGATGAAGCTGGAAGCAAAAGGGCTGATCTTTGATGTGCGCTTCAATGGCGGCGGTTACCAGCATGAGCTGGTGAAGGTTTTGGACTACATTTTACCCCAAGGCCCTCTTTTCCGCAGCGAGGCCTATGACGGCGAGGTTACTGTGGACGAATCCGGCGCAAGCTGTATCCAGATCCCCATTGCCGTACTGGTCAACGGAGAATCCTATTCTGCCGCCGAGTTCTTTGCAGCCGCGCTTCAGGAATATGACTATGCGGTCATTGTTGGCGAACCCACAAGCGGCAAGGGGCATTATCAGGTGACATTTAAGTTAAATGACGGCTCCGCTGCCAATATCTCCATCGGAAAATACACCACTCCCAATGGAGTGAGTTTGGAAGGTGTGGGGCTTACTCTGGATGTGGAGCTGGAATTGAGCGAGGAAGATTTTGCGGCCTTATATTACGGCGAACTGGAACCCGGGGATGATCCTCAGATCCAGGCAGCGATTTCTGCATTGGAATCTCAGGTTGACCCTTGACTATGGCAAGAAAATCTCCTATAATCTATAGCGTTTGATATATTTTGAATCTATTTGAAGAAAGGTTGATTCATAATGGCAAAGGAATATAAACTGACAACTGCCAGAATTCAGGAGCTGGAGGAGGAGCTGCGTTATCTGAAAACAGAAAAAATGCAGCAAGTTGTGGATGATATCCGGGAAGCCCGTTCTCATGGTGACTTGTCCGAAAACAGCGAATACGATGAAGCCAGAAATGAGCAGGCAAAGCTCTTTGGTCGCATCGCTGAGATTGAAGATATGCTGGCTCACGCTGTCATCATCGAGGAAGACACTGAGGTCAGCGGCAAAATTGGTCTGGGCTGTACCGTGGTCGTGAAGGATCTTTCCACGGATGAAGTTCAGGAATTCCGCATCACCGGTGCCCAGGAAGCCAACCCCATGCAAGGTAAGATGTCCGACGATTCCCCTTTTGGCAGAGCTTTGGTTGGCAGAGTCGCCGGTGAGACGGTTACCGTTGAAGCTCCCATGGGTCGTTTTGAGGTCAATATCATCAGCGTTACCCGTTGATGAACAAGGAAACAGAGAGGTAATTATGGCAAAGTTTGTACCCCAGGCGGAAATGTCTCTCAGCGATCAGATGCAGATCCGCCGTGATAAGCTGGCACAGCTTCGTGCCGATGGGTTTGACCCTTTTATTGAGACGAAGTTTGATGCCGATACCTTCAGCTCCGATGTAAGAGAGCGTTTTGAGGAACTGGAAGGTCAGAGCGTTGCTCTTGCCGGTCGTTTGATGAGCAAGCGGGGCATGGGCAAGGTCATTTTCTGTGACATTCAGGATATCAAGGGCAGGATTCAGCTTTATGTCCGTTTTGATGAAATGGATTCTCCTGAGTCCTATGATCGATTCAAAAAGTACGACATCGGTGACATCGTCGGTGTCAAGGGCGATGTGTTCCGCACCCAGAAGGGCGAGATTTCCGTTCGTGTCCATGAGGCAAAGCTCCTGAGCAAGTCACTGCTCCCTCTGCCTGAGAAGTTCCATGGTCTGACCGATCGGGAGACCCGCTACCGTCAGCGTTATGTGGATCTCATTGTAAATCCCGAGGTCAGGGACACCTTTGTAAAGCGCAGCCTGATCCTGCGGAGCTTGCGGCACTTCCTGGATAACAGAGGCTTCCTGGAAGTGGACAC
>JAZNYB010000202.1:0-12738 GCA_045594185.1 Faecousia sp.
ACCGTGGATGCCATCGGCAATCCCAAGGGCATCGTCTCCGGCACTACCAAAATCACCAGAGATCCCGTTGGTCTGATCATGGCTTCCCATGCGGCGCACGTGATTCAGCACTCCGGGCTTCTGAAAGAGGGCTTCTCCTTCCAGACAGGGGCGGGCGGCGCGTCTTTGGCTGCGGCTAAATTCTTAAAGGATATTATGGTGAAAGAGGGTATTCAGGGCAGCTTCGGTCTTGGCGGTATCACCGGGTATATGGTGGATATGCTGCAAGCCGGGTGCTTTAAGTCCCTGATGGATGTGCAGTGCTTTGACTTAAAGGCGGTGGAGTCCATTCGCAGCGACCCCCGGCATCAGGAAATTTCCGCCATGCAGTATGCCAGCCCCAGTGCCAAGAGTGCTGTGGTGGACTCTCTGGATGTGGTCATTTTGGGTGCGACGGAGATCGACACCGATTTCAATGTCAATGTACATACGGATTCCAACGGCTATATTATGGGCGGCTCCGGCGGTCACAGCGACACAGCGGCGGGAGCGAAGCTGGCCATGATCATTGCCCCCATGTTCCGGGCAAGACTGCCCATCGTCACAGACCATGTGCAGTGCGTCTCCACCCCCGGCAGCTCCATTGATGTTCTGGTCACCCAGGGCGGCATTGCGGTCAACCCCAAGAATAAGGAGCTGAAAGACCGCCTTGTTGCCGCGGGACTGCCTATTGTGGACATTGAAGCCCTGAAGGAAAAAACCGAGCGCATCACCGGCAAGCCCAAGGCGGTGGCAAAGGGCACAAGACCGGTTGCGGAGGTCATCTACAGAGACGGCAGCCTGCTGGATACCATTTACTGTAAAGAGTGATTGACGGATTGCCAGTAATGGACTGTAGGGATCGGATATATCCGGCCCAGCAGATAAAATCCAAAAACAGCACCATTTAGGGCGAATTCCTGCAAATTTACAGTGCGGCTGGGGACATTTATATTGTCCCTACAATGCTGTGCCCAAAGTTTTGGATACTATATTGTAAGGAGCGGTCAATATGAGAGAAATTTCTGCCCGGCAGATCACGGAAACCGTGTGCCGGCTGTGCATCGAAGCCAACTGCTATCTCCCCGGAGATGTGCAGGCCCGTATTGAAGCCTGCCACAAGGACGAGCCCTGGGGTCAGGCAAGGGAGATCTTAGAGCGGATCATGGAAAACTATGAAATCGCCAGAGAAAAATTCCAGCCCATTTGTCAGGATACCGGCGTTGCCTGCGTATTTTTGAAGATCGGTCAGGAGATCCATGTGGATGGCAATATCGAAGAAGCTGTCAACGAGGGCGTTCGCCGGGGCTATTCGGAAGGTTATCTCCGCAAGTCCGTGGTGGGCGATCCTTTGAACCGGGTGAACACCGGGGACAACACCCCCGCCATGATCTATTATGAGCTGGTGCCCGGGGATGTTTTCGAGATCACCGTTGCCCCCAAGGGGTTTGGCAGCGAGAACATGAGCCAGATCAAAATGCTGCGCCCCTCTGACGGATTGCAGGGGGTAAAGGATTTTGTGAAAAAGGTCGTAGAAGAAGCGGGCCCCAACCCCTGTCCTCCCATTGTGGTGGGCGTGGGCATCGGCGGCACTTTTGACAAGGCGGCGTTTTTGGCAAAGAAGGCACTGATGCGTTCCGTGGAGGAAAGAAACCCCGACCCCTTCTATGCCAAGCTGGAGCAAGAGCTTTTGGAGGAAATCCACGCCTTGGGCATCGGGCCTCAGGGCTTCGGCGGCAAAACCACGGCTCTGGCTGTGAACATCGAGAAGCTCCCCACCCACATTGCGGGACTTCCCGTGGCGGTAAACATTAACTGCCATGTGACCAGACATAAAACGGAGGTGCTTTGATATGCCTGTTTCCATTACTGCCCCCCTGAGTCGGGAGGCTGCCCGGAGCTTAAAGGCAGGAGATAGCTGCCTGATTTCCGGCGTGATCTATACCGCCAGAGATGCTGCCCACAAAAGGCTGTGCGAATTGGTCGCTCAGGGCAAGGAGCTGCCTCTGGACTTAAAGGATGCCATTATTTACTTCGTAGGCCCTACTCCTGCCAAAGAAGGTCAGGCAATCGGCTCTGCCGGCCCTACCACCTCCTACCGCATGGATGCCTACAGCCCCACCCTCATTGCCCAAGGCTTAACCGGCATGATCGGCAAGGGCAAGCGGGGGCCGGAAGTGGTTGCCGCTATGGGGGAATATGGCGCGGTGTATTTTGGTGCCATCGGCGGCTGCGGCGCGCTTCTCAGCAAGTGCATCAAAAAAGCAGAGGTCATTGCCTATGAGGATTTGGGGGCGGAAGCGATTCGCCGTCTGGAGGTAGAGGATTTTCCCGCTGTTGTCATCATTGACAGCGAGGGGAATAATCTGTACGAGACAGGTCGCAAGGCGTATCTGGAAGCTAACCCCTAAGAGCAATACCTACAAATTTCTTGACAATCCCCTTCTATATGATATAATTTAGCTACATTCGCTTCTTTAACGAAGCCAATAAATAAAATGGAGGATATACATATGGCATATTGTAAAAACTGTGGCAGTCTCATTGACGAGGGTGCTGCCATTTGCATGAATTGTGGTGCTTCTCAAAATCCCGCTCCCGCCGCTTCCGCGGATAAGGGTGGCTTCTGGTGGGGAGCTTTGGGCTGCTGTGTTCCCATTGCCGGTCTGATCCTGTGGATTCTGTGGAAGAACGAAAAGCCCAAGACTGCCAAGGCCGCCGGTATCGGCGCGCTTGTTTCCGTGATTGTTTCTGTGGTGTTCTATGTGATCTACTTCGTAATTCTTGCCGCCGCAGGTGGTCTTGCCGCCATTTACGGATAAACCATGCTGAAGCTGCGAGTCTGGGCGTATCGCTGGCTTCCCCGCATCTGCGGCTGTCATCGAAAGCCGGAACGCTCCTTCTTCTTTCACGGAAGACAGGCTCCGGTCTGCGCCCGCTGCACCGGGGAGCTGGTGGGCATCCCGGTTGGTTTGGTGAGCTGCTTTTTCCTGCTGCCTCCCTGGTGGGTGGCTGCCCTTCTCATGGTTCCCATGGTCGTGGACGGATTTCTGCAGCTTTTGACCAAATATGAAAGCACCAACCCCCGGCGGTTTCTTACAGGACTGCTCTTTGGTTATGCGCTGTTTACCTTGTTTGCGCTTTTTTCCGTGTTTGCCTATCACTATGGCTACGAGCTGGGAAAGCAAATGGTACAGGCATCCTGAGAAGGGTTTGCTGTGCCGCTAAGAGCCAAACGCATTATACACAATGAGATCGGGAGAACGCTTTTCGGAGCTTCTCCCGGTTTTTTATTCCTTTCCTTCTTCTCTGTAATTCCGACAGATTATTTTGTCCCCATGTGGTAGTATTTTCTCACAATACAACGCAGGGGGGATATGGATGTCCGTTTTTTACACCGGACGATCACCGAACACCCAAACAACGACCTACAAAGAGGGCAGGGTGGGGACAGCGATACATAGAGGGCTGACCCTTCTTTGGAAAGACCCCAGAGGAAAAAAGCTGGGAAAGTGTTTTCTGACCGGAGCGGTTGCATTTGTCCTTTCCCCTTGCTCTATGGGGAGCTTGCAAATTCCTGTTCTTACAGGCTTCCTGTTTTCCTTAAACGCCGGTTGGACTGCCTTGCTGGCTGCGGCAATGGGGTGTCTTGGAGGGACGGTTTTTTGGCAGGGGGATGTGCTGGCAGAGCTTCTGGCGGGGGCTGTGGCGGCACTGCTTGCTGTTGCCGTCGCTTCCGGAGTGAAGAAAAAGCCTTGGATCAAAAGCCTTCTGTGCGCCTGTGTGACTTTCGGCTTGGGGCTGCTTTTCCGCTTTATGCAAGGCGTACCGGGAAAGCAGGAGCTTTTGGAGCTGGGACTACGCACAGGCTTTGCTTTGGGGGCGCAAATTGCTTTTCGCTATGCCGGAGAGAAGAAATCTCCCTTGGCGGTGGACGGGGTTTTGGCTTTCGTGGCAATGGGGCTGGGACAGCTCCTGGTGCTTAGGATCGTGGATCTGGGCTTTGTGCTGGGAGCGGCTCTGGCTTGCGCCGGAGAGAGTCTGCCCATGGCACTATTCTGCGGGCTGGGGCTGGATCTGGCAGGGATCACACCTGTACCCATGTCGGCGGTTTTGTGTCTCACAGCCTTCGGAAACAAGCTGCTTCCCCGCAGGCGTGTGAGCTTTCTTGTACCTTCCATGCTGGCTCTCCTCTGGGGAATCGCTGCCGGCAGCTTTGATCCGGTGCTTCCTGCAAGCCTTCTTCTGGGAGGCGCGGTTTCCGTGCTTTTGCGACCCAAGGCAGCGCCGGCAAAAAAAGAAGTCCACCCTCAGGAAGTCCGGCTCATGGCGGCAGCCACTGTTTTAGGGCAGTTGGCAGAAAGTCTGGAAACAGAGGAAAAGGAGTGGCCCGGGGAGGAAATGCTTTTGGCTCAGATCACCGGGAGTGCCTGTGGGGACTGCCCCAGGTGGCAGCAGTGCCGGGAGACGGAAATGAACCGCGCAACGCTGCGGGAAGCCATACCGGGGCTTTTTGAAGGACAGCCTGTGCCGGAGTCTTTTTTGAGCCAGTGCTGCCGCCCGGAGCGGTTTACGCAGAGTGTTCGTCAGGGAGTAGAGGGTCTAAGGCTTCGCCGGCAGTACCTTAGCAGGCTGGAGGAAAGCAGAAAGGCGTTGACCAGGCAATATGAAAATCTTTCCCGCTTCCTTTTGGAACTGGCAATGCCCCCAAGATCGGATGCTCCCTGTGTATATCAGGCGGAGGTGGGATACAGCACCCGGGGTGCTTCCGGAAGGGGGCGCAGCGGAGATCGGGTCGCCTGGTTTTCCGCGCCCCAAAACCGCTTTTATGTGCTTCTGTGCGACGGTATGGGTACAGGCAGGCAGGCGGCAAGGACGGGGCAGGAGGCTCTGGAGCTGCTCCGGGGGCTGCTTGCTTCGGGTATGGATGGGCAAGCGGCACTGCTGACCCTCAATGACCATTATGTTTTGACGGATACCGGTGGACTTTCCACTGCCGATGTTTTGGAGCTGCGGCTGGATACGGGTCGGGCGGTGCTTTATAAGTGGGGCGGCGCGCCCAGCTATTGGAAGCACCGCAGGTCGGTAAAGATAATTGGAACAGCCGCACCACCACCGGGACTGAGCGTTGAAGGCGGCCCGGAGGTGATACGACTGTCCATGCAGAGAGGGCAGATGTTGGTGTTGGTCAGCGACGGTCTGGCAGGAGAGGATTTACCGGAGCGCATCGCCGGCTGTTCCCATGAAACGCCCCAGGCTATGGCGGATAGCCTGACAAGAGGGGCTGGGACTGTTGCAGAGGATGACTGTACGGCAGTGGCGGTCTGTCTCAGTCGTCTGCAAGCGGGATCACTATAGCACAGCTTCCCGGCAAAATTTGTCGAAACACAAGATGTTGCGATGATTTTTTGAAAATTAACACTAAATGTGGAGAGATTTCATGAGATTCCCGGATACCGGTCACAAAATGTCGCTAAAGCAGACGATGAAGAACGAATCATTGTGGTGGATGATCGCCGGCAGCCTGCGAGTCACAAATGATCCACCCCTTCAAGCCGCACACCGAATACTCCCTTTGACCACCGGGGAAGCCGCCCCGGTGGATTTTTACCTGAAAAGAAAATTGAAAATCATGCTGACAAGCTATGGCACTTATGTTATAATAAAGCAAATATTGAATTTGTTTTCCCGCTTTCATCAGGAGGTATACTACATGAAAAAATCGCCTTACAGATTTCTCGCGTTGCTGCTGGCATTTTGCTTTTTAATCCAGTCCGGCTTTGTCCCGGCAAGTGCCGGAGAAGAAAGTATACATATTGCGCAGGATGTTGAACCAACAGAGATTACTGAACCTACGGAGGATACCGAACCCACGGAGGACACCGACCCCACGGAGGACACCGAACCCACGGAGGATACCGAGCCCACCGAGGACACCGAACCCACGGAGGATACCGAGCCCACGGAGGATACCGAGCCCACCGAGGACACCGAGCCCACGGAGGATACCGAGCCCACGGAGGACACCGAGCCCACGGAGGACACCGAGCCCACGGAGGACACCGAGCCCACGGAGGATACCGAACCCACGGAGGACACCGAACCCACCGAGCCTGACCCTCTGGAGGGCTATGTGTTCCCGGACAACTGGGCGGCAGACGCGCTGCGCTTTGCCGTAGCCAATGGGATTCTGAAGGGAAGGGCAAACAAAGAGCTTGATCCCACGGGCAAAACCACCAGAGCGGAAATGGCTGCTATGCTGGTGCGCCTGATTGGGGCGAAAGGCTCTGCGGATCTCAGCGGCTATGGGGATATGAAGCCGGAGTCCTGGCATTATGAGACGATCAGTGCCGCTGTGGAATTGGGAATCATCAACGGCGTTTCTTCTGAGCTCATGGCCCCCAACCGTCCCATTACCCGGCAGGAGACTTTTGTGCTTCTGACCAGAGCCTTCGGATTGTATCCCGAGGATGAGCGTGTCTACACCGTCTATACCGATGGAGATAAAATCAGCTCCTACGCCCGAAGCGCGGTCAGTGTCTTGACGGAGCTGGGCTGTCTGGATGGTTACGGCGATGGCACTGTACGCCCCCGGCAGACCATCACCCGGCAGGAGGTCGCCGCCCTGTTTTATAAGCTGCTGGATGCCATTTGCGACACCCCGGAGCAGATTCCCGGTGAGGGCTTCGTGCTGTACCGGGGGCAGGAGAAGATTCCCGCCGGCATAACGCTGGACGGCATTTTGATTCTTGCCGCAGGACTGGAAGACACTGTGCTTTTGCAGGATATGACCGTTACCCACAGTCTGGTTCTGCGCCTTTCCAATGATACCGCTGTGGAGCTGGAAAATGTAACCACAGAAAACCTGTCCGTTGCCTCCTGCCGCAGCCTTTCCGGAGACTGCAACATGGATCGTCTGGTTTGGAGCAAAGCGGACGGCGCGACGGAGCTGTCCGCAAAGGCTCTGGTAATATGCGCCGGGGCAGCCTTCGCCGGAGATCACGAAAGCGTATGGGTGCGCTCCGGGGGAGCGGTGCTGTCGGGAAAAGCCGGCAATGTGTCTGTGAAAAACGCAAAGACACTCACCCTTGACGGCTCTGCGGACAGGATTTCCATAGAGGAGGAATATGCGGCTCTCACCGTCAACGGCACTGCGGGGGAGATTCTGGTAAATGCCGCCAATGTTTCTGTGACCGTGAATGGTCAGGCGGACACGGTGCTGCTGGAAAAGGCATATGGTGTCTTAAAGGGGACAGGTTACGCCCAAAGGGTCATTGTCCGTGGGCGGTATTGTACCGTGGAGCTGCCCTGCGGCACTGTGACGGACGAGGTGGACTGGGGTCTTGACGGCGTAAAAGCAAGCATCACCGGAACTGCCACCCTTACCAGAGCCAACCCGAAGGTGACCTTGACTGCCACCTTTACCGGCTTCAAGGCAGGATACGGCACAACCGATGGGGGACGAACGGTAACACTGACCTGGTACGAAAACGGCGTTCTTCTCAGCAGTGACACCAACTTTTTCCTGAAAGAAGGAGCTGTTTCCACCCTGACCCGGGATTTCTCCGGGGGCTTCCAAACAAAAGATACGAAATATATGGTGATAATCACTTGCGGGAAAGAAACGGTTTCCGCTTCTCATGCTGTCACCGTGGATACCTACGACTGGGACTATGTTCACGCCTTGGAAACCGTGGAAACGGTGCTGGTTCCTGCCCTTACACAAAAGGACACCACCCTTTACGAAGACGATCAATGCAAAAAGCCCATTCGTTCCGTTCCCAAGTGGGTGGCGATCACACATCTGTATCATTCTACCGACTGGGAGCGACCCGGCAAGGTGCGCCTGGCGGATGGTACGGAAGGGTGGATGCCCTGGTCAGACTATATCGTTTCCCGGGATAAGCTCACCCAGACAGAGGACTACTCTCTGGGGCAAAAGGAAGGCTTTGTAAACCAAATGGGTTATTCCAGTGCTACCGGGTATCTGGTCTGGCTCAGTCTCAAAACCCAGCGGGTCAATGTGTTTACCGGAAGCCGGGGTAACTGGAAGCTGGTGAAAACCTTCCCCTGCGCCTCCGGTGCCAATACCAGCCCCACGGTGGCAGGGGTGCATACCATCATCTATAAAACCAACAGATGGGAATTTGATGCCACAGTGAACGGGGTATTTATGAAGGATTATTTCTATGTCCATACCATTACAGGCTTTTGGGGTGGTCAGGCGTTCCATTCCCAGCTTTATCGCTGCTCCGATGACAGTATGTATGATGCCACTATGAGTACACCGGTCTCCCATGGCTGCGTAAGAATGTTGCCGGATGGCTGCGAGTATATCAACAATCTGCCTTACCGCACCACGGTGGTGGTTCATTGACCCAAGGGAAAATCCCGATTTATAATGCTGTTTTCGGTAGCCGGTTGTAAAGTGGAGGCATGCCCCCGCCTACAGAGGGAGTCCAAAACAGACAGACAAACCAAAATTAACCTCTCATCACAACCTTAAAACAAGGAGCGAACCCCATGGAAACCCCACTGGTATACAAAAAGACATATGTGATCTCCGATACGCAGGTAGACCGCTTCGGCAGGCTGCGCCCCGCCGCCCTTTTGGAAATGACTCAGGAGGTGGCTACCGCCCATGCCATTTTGTTGCGGCTGGGCAGGCAGGAGCTGGAACCTCTGGGGCTGTTCTGGGCGATCATCCGGCAGTCCGCACAAATCAACCGCCTTCCCCGGCAGGGGGAGACTGTGGTCATGGAGACTTGGCCAGGCATCCCCACCCGCACCGCCTTCCCCCGGCATATCGTTGCAAGGACACCTCAGGGAGAGGAGCTTTTCCGGCTTGGGGCTTTGTGGCTGTTTATGAATCGGGACACCAGAGAAATGGTACTCCCCAAAAACAGCGGTGTCGTAGTTCCCGGCATCCAAAGAGAAGGTGAACTGCCGCTGCCAAAGGGACTTGGAACCCGGGTATTTGAAAACAGAGAGAGCCGCCGGGTGCGCTACTCCGAGCTGGATTGCAACGGACATCTGAACAACACCAAATACGCCAACTGGATGGAAGATGTCCTGCCGCTTTCCTATCACGAAACCCACAGCCTGCGCCGGCTGCACATCTGTTATACCCATGAAGCTCTGTGCGGGCAGGAGATCACCTTGAGATGGGCGTTGGAGGAGGACACCTTGGGCATGGAGGCTGTGCGCTGTACACAGGGCGAGCAGCAGCATATTTTCCTTCTGCGGGCACAGTACGCCAAGGACTCCCACTAATTTCTTTCAAAAACATACCCCCGGAATTGTTTCTGCTTTTGGCAGCCAATTCCGGGGGTATTTGTGGTTTAGATGGGGGTGAACTCGTAGATATAGGTCACGGTGCCGTTGTTGAAGGTATAGACCACCTGACCGCCGGGGAGGACTTCTTTCACGAATTTTTCAAAGTCCTTGCCGTGTTTGGCTCTTACATAGTCATCGGTATTGCTCAGCTCCGCCTCATGGAAGGAGGTCTGGGGATGGGCAGCACCGGCGCAGCCGTTGAGATAAGTATAGGCAATTTCGTATTCCTGCATAAAAAGTCCTCCTTTTGTTTTTACCGGAAGTATTCGGTCACATCAGCTTTGTCGTTATACTGCTTGCGGACACGGACGAGAATGGAGCCGTCCTCCGGCTCATCCTGCCGGACAAGCCGACAGAGGCTATTATAACAGATTTTTGTGGGAATTTCAAAGGAAAAATCCGTACATGGGGAAATTCGCCACGGGATTATTTTTCTGCATGACGGATTGCCTTGGTTAAGATTTCCACAAAATCCCACACCGGCGGCTCCAGCCATTTGTCGTACAAAATACACATATATAATGCCTGACTCCAGTTTTCAAGGGGAACAAACCGGATATCCTGCCGGGGCTGCGTACATTCGGCGGGCATAACGCAAATACCCACCTTCTCCGCCACCAGCTCCAGAGCCGTCTGCGCCGTATTGACCTTACAGACCACCCGTTCCTCCGCGCCGCCGCTTACCCACTGACCAAAGCTGTATTCCGTGTCGTAGTCAAATACCACCTGCGTCTCGGCGGAAATTTGCCGGGGAGTAAGGGTCGGGCTGTCTGCCAGAGGGTGGTCAGCAGGCAGGGCAACACACAGCCGCCGCCGCCCCAGCTTGCGGAAATGGAGACTGCGGTCACGGTTGGAGCTGTCTACGATGGCCATATCCAGCTTTTCCAGCCGCACCAGATCCATCAGCCCATCCGCCGAGCTTTCCGTCAATCGGAAGCGGATGCGATCATTTTGCGCGGCATACCGGGCGATCTCCCGGGCGACCACCCCTGCCAGAGTGCCGGACACCACGCCCATACGGATCACCACAGGCGCGCTGACCATGCTGTCCCGGAGGGTCATGGATGCGGTGTTCAGCTCGCTTAAGGCACTGTCCACCTTTTCCCGGTAATATCGCCCCTGTTCCGTCAGCCGGATGTTGCGCCCCACCTTCTCAAAGAGCTTGACTCCGCCCAGCTCCGTTTCCAACTGGTGGATGGCACTGCTCAGGGAGGGTTGGGAGATCCCCAATCGTGCCGCCGCCAAGGTGTAATGCTCCACCTGTGCCAGTACGGAGAAATATCGCAGATAATTGTAGTTCATTGTACCACCCCAAAATCAATAGATAGAAACTATAAATAAAATATCATAACTATATTGCTTTTTGCAAGCTTTTTCTGTATATTTTCTTTGGGTTTGGGACAGGGCTGGTGTTCGTCCTCAATTTGTTAAAAAACTACCGAAAGTTCAGGAATCCGCAGTTGTATTTCTTGGGCAATTGTGCTATACTGGACTTTGGATGATCCCGCAACCCACCCTCAAAGGAGATACACATTATGGCATTTACTTACCGTGGTCTGAAAGCGGAGCTTACAAGACATATTGTCACAGAAGAAGAAATCGACCGTCAGCTTCAGCGGCTTTTACAGCAGTCCCCCAGAATCATCCCGGTGCAGGATCGCCCCGCCCAGTTGGGTGACGAGGTGGTGCTGGACTATAAGGGCTTCTGCGGAGACGAGCAGTTCGCCGGCGGCACTGCGGAAAACCAGACCTTGGTTCTGGGAAGCGGAATGTTTATTCCCGGCTTTGAGGAGCAGCTTGTGGATAAAGTTCCGGAAGAACCGGTGACCGTGTTCGTTACCTTCCCCACGGAATACCACGCCGAAGCCTTAGCCGGAAAGGAAGCCCGGTTTGAATGTGTGATCCATGAGATCCGGATCCGGGAAAGCTACGAGCTGGATGATACCTTCGCCAAAGAAGTCGGTCAGTGCGATACACTGGAAGAAATGCGTAAAAGCCTGAGAGAAAGCCTGCAGTCTTACGCGGACCGCCGGGGGGAGATGGACCTGCAGGATCGTCTTTTGCGGCAGGCGGCAGAGACTCTGGACTACACCCCCAGCGAGGAAGAATTGGAAGCCGCGGTGAAGGTGCAGATGCAGAATCTGGAAGCCCAGCTTGCCCATCAGGGGCTGACGGTGGAAATGTACTGTCAGTTTATGAACACCACTGTGGAAGAACTGCGAAAGGACTCCTACCCCGCAGCGCAAGCCGCCCTCCGGGAACACGAAGCGGTGACAAAAATCGTGGAGCTGGAAGGTCTGGAGCCGGAGCAGGACGAAATCGCCAAAATGCTGGCTGCTATCTGCCGGCAGAACAACCTGACCATGGATCAGCTAAAGGAATACTACGACGCTGAGTTTGAAGTGGCGGTTATGAAAAGTGTACTCACCGCAAAGGTCTTGCAGCTCATCCGGGAGGCAGCCGAGGTTACGGTAGTATAAATAGAATTTGTTAAGCATTGTGCCGGGTCTTCGGCACCTACATAAAAGGAGGAAACAACTATGGCAATCATTTTTGATGAAAATGGCAAGTATGTAGACGAAAGAGGTACAGTGAGACTGGACCCCACCAAGTTCGCTGACTGGCAGATCGCCGAGGAAGCTGAAAAGACTCTGCCCTCCGTGGACTTCTTCCGTCAGAAGCTGGGTCTTCTGGAAGACGAGATCATCCCCTACGGCAAGACCCCCAAGATCGACTTCATCAAGGTTATGAAGCGTCTGCAGGATAAGCCCGACGGCAAGTTCATCGAAGTCACCGCCGTTACCCCCACCCCCTTCGGTGAAGGCAAGTCCACCGTTTCTCTGGGTCTGATCGAAGGTCTGGGCTACATCGGCAAGAACGCCGGCGGCGCGCTGCGTCAGCCCTCCGGCGGCCCAACCATGAATGTTAAGGGCACTGCTGCCGGCGGCGGCAACGCTCTGCTCATGCCCATGACCGAGTTCTCTCTGGGTCTGACCGGCGACATCAACGACATTATGAACGCCCACAACCTGGCCATGGTTGCCCTGACTGCCCGTATGCAGCACGAGCGCAACAACACCGACGAGTGGCTGGCAAAGAAGGGTCTGAAGCGTCTGGACATCGACCCCAAGCGGGTAGAGATGGGCTGGATCATTGACTTCTGCGCACAGAGCCTCCGCAACATCATCATCGGCATCGGCGGCCGTCTGGACGGCTTCATGATGGAGTCCAAGTTCGGTATCGCTGTCGGCTCCGAGCTGATGGCTATTTTGGCTGTTGGTAAGGATCGGAAGGATCTGCGTGAGCGTATCGGCAAGATCGTTGTTGCTTACTCCAAGAACGGCAACCCTGTTGCCTGCGAGGAGCTGGATGTTGCCGGCGCTA
>JAZNYB010000203.1:0-4180 GCA_045594185.1 Faecousia sp.
TGGGGCTGAAGCTGCTGGGACATGAGCAGTCCCAAATCAAGATCTACGACCCCAACGAAGCCCTTTGCCGCCGGTATGAAATGGAGATGAACCAGTTTTTGTCCCCGGACGGAAAACCCCTTCCCCTTGTGACCATCTGCCCGGAGGACGAGCTTTTTGACTGCGACCTGTTTTTGTTCACCGCCTCCCGGGGTGTTCCCGAACTGGGGACACAGGGAGATGTGCGGATGCTCCAATTTGAGGCAAACCGAAAAATGCTGGCTCTCTATGCCAAAAAAGCACGAAAAGCCAATTTCCGGGGATTGTTCTGCCAGATTTCCGACCCGGTAGACCATCTGAGCCGGGTGGTATTTCTGGAGAGCAGCCGGGACGAAGGAGGAAAACTGGATTTTCAGGGACTTGTCCCGGAGCAGATTCAGGGCTTTGGCTTAGGTGTTATGGCAGCCCGGGCAGCATATGCCGCAAAAGAACTGGGCATACCCACGGACTCCCTTCGGGTCTATGGTCCTCACGGCGGGGGATTGGTGGTTGCCAACGCCCCGGATGAAAGCTATGATGAAGCCCTTTCCCAAAGGCTTACGGAAATGACCCGCACCATGAATCTGCGGGTGCGAGGCTTAGGCTTCAAGCCCTATATCGCCCCCGGCATCAGCTCTGCCGCCGTGTCTGTTCTGCGGCTGCTCCGGGGAGAGGAACACTACGGCGCGATACCGCTGGATGGGGTGTACTTTGGCTGTGTCAGCCGTATGAGTAAGGCTGGGCCGGAAATCAGCCGGGAACGAATCTGCGCCCCCCTTATGGAGCGGATACAAAAAGCCTACCGGGAGTTAAAGGAGTTTTCCTATGACTGATACCCTTTATTTGATCCAATGCGGCAGCTCTCCCAGACTGGAAAAAGTTCTGGAACACACCTTTCAGGATTGCACTGTGATCCCAGGAAGCCTTTCTCTCTTGGAGGAAGGAAAGCTCCGGGATCAGGCGGTGTTTTTTGCCATAACCGTAGACCGATTTGGCATGAATGGGGAAACCTTGAGCCTTTTGCGCTGTCTGCGGCAAAATAAGACTTGCCTGAACGGAGCGAAAGCCGTCATTCTTGCCGATGGAGACGGAGAGCTTTACACCAAGCAGGCAGGTCAGGCTCTGGCGTTGGCGGCATCCATGGCAGGGTGTACCTTCCCCGGAAAGCCTTTGCTGGAAGGAACAGGCTCTTTGTATAACCAGCGGGTCATGGCGCAGCGGCTGGGTCTTTCTCCGGAGGACACCTACCTTGCCCGTGCCCGGGAATTGGTCGAACGGCTCATGGCTTTTACGCCGCCCCGCCTTCGCCGTCCCAAGGTGCTGATGCTTCACGCCTCGGACAATCATCGTTCCAATACGGTGGCTTTGGGAAACCGGGTGCTGGAGCTGCTCTCCCCCATGTGTGACACCAAGGTCATCAGCCTGCAAAACGGAGCGATCTATGACTGCCGGGGATGCTCCTATAAGGCGTGTCTGCACTATTCCCAAAACGGCACCTGCTACTATGGCGGAGCACTGCCCACAGAGGTATTTCCCGCCATTTTGGAAAGCGATGTGCTGCTTCTCCTGTGCCCCAACTACAACGACTCCGCCAGTGCCAACATTATGGCTCTCATCAACCGCATGACCGGGCTCGTTTTGCGCAACACCCTTTTCGATAAATATTTGTATTCCATTGTTGTCTCCGGCTACTCCGGAGGTGACATCGTTGCCCAGCAGATCTTAGGGGCTCTGTGCCTGAACAAGACCATGATGCTTCCCGGCAATTTCTGCTTCTTCCAAACCGCCAACGACCCAGGCTCTGCCATGGCAGCGGAAGGGATCGGGGAGCGGCTGGAAGCATGGGCAGGAGAGATCGTGAAACAGATCTGCCTTTCCTGACACCGGGTCACGGAAAATATGCCCCGATCTCCTCAATAAGGGGTGATTTCATCTTGCTCTGGGGCTATTTAATTTCCCTCTTTATTATTTCGTACTTGTGTGCTATACTGAAAATGACTTATTATTGAAACGAGGGGGCAGGTATCTATGGGAGAGCCGATCCGGGTGCTGCACGTTCTCGGCGGTCTGGGCTCCGGCGGGACAGAAAGCCTGATTATAAACTGGTATCGGAATATTGACCGGAATAAGGTTCAATTTGATTTTTTAGTAAGAAGCCCGGACAACAACTATGCCCAGGAGATCTCTGCCTTAGGTGGGCGCATTTTTTACACACCATCTTTCCCAAGGCATTTCATTCGGAATTACATAGAAACAAAAAAGCTCCTTCAGCGCAAGCAGTGGGATGTGATCCATGTACACGGAAATGCCGCAATGTATATGCTGCCCCTGAAGCTGGCAAAAAAGCTGGGCTACCCATGCAGGATTATGCACAGTCACAATGTGCAGCCGCAAAATCCCATTTTTTCCCTGGTGCATTACTACAACCGCAGGAAAATCAGCAAATATGCCACGCATCTGCTGGCCTGTTCTGATGCCGCCGGAAAATGGATGTATCAAGACAACAGCTTCCAAATCATTCACAATGCTGTTGAAATGGGTAATTTCCTTTTCGATGAAGCCGCCCGTCCTGCAGTCAGGAATGAGTTGAGAATCGGTGATAAACTCGTACTGGGTCATGTTGGTCGTTTTTCTACACAAAAAAATCACCTCTTCTTGTTGGATATATTTGAAGAAGTGAAAAAGCTGCATAATGACAGTGTCCTTATGCTGGTTGGCGATGGCGAATTAAGGGAAGCTGTGGAAGAAAAAGCCAAAGCTATGGGCATCTATGATTCTGTTCTCTTTATGGGAAGAAGGAATGATGTTGGGAAGCTGATGTCCGCTATGGATCTTTTTGTTTTGCCTTCTCTCTACGAAGGCTTGGGCAATGTTTTGGTGGAAGCACAGTTTAATGGATTGCGCTGTGTGGTCAGCGAAGAAGCCTACAACGAAGAAGTGCAAATATCATCGGATTTGTTCAGAGTATCATTAAAAAGCGGAGCGGACCTTTGGGCGAAACAAATTCTGGCGTGGGGTGCAGCCTCGAAAGATCGGCAGGTTGACGAACCCACATTGCGCGCCAGCGGATACAATATTCTTGATGTTACCGCTTCCCTTGAGAAAATATATCTGAGTCGTTGAGAGGGTGTACATTTTGGGAGCGAAAGTATCTATCATTATGGCTGCATATAATTGCAGCGATACCATTACGGACAGCATTGAATCCATTTTGAGCCAGACCTTTACAGACTGGGAATTTATTATCTGCGACGATGGCTCCACCGATGACACCTACCGTATCATCAAAGATTACGAAAGCAAATATCCCGGCAAGATTATTGCCATTCAAAATGAGCGCAATTCCAAATTGCCATACTCCTTAAATCATTGTCTTCGGTATGCAACCGGAAAATACATTGCCCGCATGGATGGGGATGATAGAAGCTACCCTCATCGACTGGAGACACAGTACCAATTTCTAGAGGCGCACCCGGAAATTGATGTAGTGGGAGCAGGCATGACCTGTTTTGACGGGGAGCGGATCACCGGAGAACGCCTGCCCCCAAAAGAACCTTCCCCTAAGCTCATTGGTCTTGGCGTGCCTTTTTTCCACGCAACCGTCATGATGAAAAAATCCGTCTACGACAGCCTTGGCGGATACTCTTTGAAGGACTATGTGCTTCGCTGCGAGGATGTAGACCTGTGGATCCGTTTTTTCGCCAAGGGCTTCAAGGGCGCGAATTTACAGGAGGCTCTGTACTATGTGCGGGAGGATCTGGCTGCATCCAAACGCAGAAATTTCAAAAATGCCCTTAACGCAAGCAAAACCCTGTTTTTTGGCTTCTCTCAAAATAAATATCCCCTTAAACAGTATATCTATGTTTTGAAGCCCATCATATCTGTACTGATTCCCCAGAAAATAAAGTACTTGGTCAACCAAAAACGCTGGCAATAAAGCGGTCCTCAGTATGCACAGAATTTGAAGGTATCAGCCTATGAAAAAAATGTTGATTACTGCAAATGTCTCCAAGGAGCATATCCGCAAATTCCATATCCCTTTTATTCTTCGCATGAAGGAGCTGGGCTGGCAGGTAGATGTGGCATGCCGCATGGACGAGCCTGTTCCGGAATGTGACAATGCTTATGATCTTCCCTGTGACCGCAACCCATTCCGGGGAGG
>JAZNYB010000204.1:0-6481 GCA_045594185.1 Faecousia sp.
ACCGGGAAGAACCGGTAAGAGACGGTAAGTTTGTTTACACGGTGATAGAAGCGCTGCGGGGTGAGGAAACTCTTTCTCCGGGGCAGCAATTTGTCAGCCCTGCTCTGTTCAGAAGCGCATACATCCTGAAAAAAGACTATATCACCTTCTGCCGCGCTGCCACGGAAAAGGTGGCTTTGGGGCTTTCTGCCATTGGGGGAGAAAAGTACGATTTCTATAAAACGGCTTACGAGGAATTAAAGGAAATGGAGGAAAACCTGTGACAGTTGGAGATATTTTGAAATACTTGGAGGGGCTTGCCCCCAGCTACATGAAAATGGACTGGGATAATGCAGGGCTTTTGTGCGGACGGCAAAAGCAGGAGGTCAAAACCATTTTGGTAGCCTTAGACCCCTTTGAGTCCGTGTGCCGGGAAGCTGCCGAAGTGGGGGCTGATCTGCTGGTGACACATCATCCCCTGATTTTTGTCGCACCCAACAGCATTACCGATGATACCTCCATCGGAAGAAGCATCCTGTTCCTCGCCCAAAAGGGGATCTCTGCCATTAACGCCCACACCAATCTGGACTGCGCCCCCGGTGGAGTCAACGACTGTTTGGCGGCAGGGCTGGGGCTTCAAAATGTGGAAGTCATCGACCCTTCCGGAGTCACAGAGGACGGCACGCCCTGGGGGCTTCTCAGGGGTGGTGAAATTGAGGAACAGCCCCTTGACTGTTTCCTGAAGGCGGTGAAAAACGCTCTGGGCTGCGAGGGCTTGCGGTATACGGAAGGTACACGCCCTGTTCATCGGGTCGCCGTTGGTGGCGGCTCCTGCGCCGGGGCGGTGCGGGAGGTTTTTGATGCGGGGTACGACACCTTTGTCACCGCCGATGTGAAGTACAATCAATTCTGGGATGCCCATGATTTAGGGCTCAACCTTGTTGACGCGGGACATTTTCACACGGAAGACCCGGTCTGCGCCTATCTTGCGGAAAAGCTCCGGGAGAGATTCCCGGAAATTCAGGTCATTCAGTCCGCAAAGCACAGAGATTGTGTAAAATTCCGGTGAAAAGCGGTTGATTTTACCGGTGTGACTGTGCTACAATAAAATGTGTTAAATTTATAAGCAATTCATAGAAGGGAAGATCATTATGTCCGGACATTCCAAATGGCATAACATTCAAAAGACCAAGGGCGCACAGGATGCCAAGCGTTCTGCCGCCTTTACCAAGATCGCGAAGGAGATCATTGTAGCCGTGAAAGAGGGCGGCGGCGTTACCGACCCCGCTTACAACTCCCGTCTGGCTACGGTCATCACCAAGGCAAAGGCCGCCAATATGCCCAACGACAACATTCGCCGGGTTCTGGAGAAGGCTGCCGGTGCCGGTGGAGACAGCTATGAGTCCATCACCTACGAAGGCTACGGCCCCGGCGGTGTTGCCATGATCATTGAAACCATGACCGACAACCGCAACCGTACAGCAGGATCTGTCCGTCACCATTTCGACAAGTACGGCGGCAACATGGGTGCCTCCGGCTGCGTGGCATGGTCCTTCGACCGCAAGGGCGTTCTGGTGATCGACAACGAGGACGGCGATTATGACGAGGATACGGTTATGATGGATGCCATGGACTGCGGTGCTGACGACTTCGAGGCTGAGGGCGATGTGTTCACCATTTATACCGCTCCCGATGATTTCAACGCCGTTGCCGATGCGCTTACCGCAAAGGGATACGCCTTCGTTTCCGCGCAGATCGAAATGGTTCCCCAGAACTATGTCAAGCTCTCTGAGGCGGATGTAGTCAACATGGAGAAGATGCTGGATCTGTTTGAGGATGACGACGATGTGCAGAATGTCTGGCACAACTGGGAGCAGGAATAAGCCAGCCCTTCAATAGTCAAAATAATGAGATATAATGGGGGGCGGAAGGGTTCTTCTGCCCCTTTTGCCATTCCAACAGGCGGATGGGCATGAATCTGACGGAATGTTACTTCCAATGCGGCGGGCTGATTTGGCGGAGCAGACACAAATTTGCTCCGTGAGTCCATTTTATAAAAAGATGGTCGCGTATTTGTACGCAGTCATCGCTGTTTGTGCGGATAGAAAGCTGCTGGATGGTGGGTTATTATGGGTGTTTTTTCCGGTCTTTTGGAGCTGTTGTTTCCCTCAAAGTGCATCCTCTGCGGAAGGCTGCTCCTTCCGGATGAGAGCCACGCCTGCGAAAGCTGCCTTTCCGGGACACCACCTTATCCTGAGACAAAAAGGTGGATTCCCGGCATCACCCGGTGGACGGTTCTTTGGACCTATGAGGGAGCGGCGCGGCAGGCGCTTCTCCGCTACAAATTCCGGGGCGCGAGACACTACGGCGAACACTTTGGGAAGCTTCTTGCCCGGAAGGTGGAGGAAGATTTCCGGGGTCAATTCGATGTGATCGTTTATGTTCCCGTGAGTCCCCGGAGAAAATGGAAGCGGGGCTATGATCAAGTGTATCTCATGGGGAAAAGCATGGGAAAAGCTCTGGGACAAGCTCCGGTAAAGGCACTGAAAAAGATTCGCCACAACCCGGCTCAATCCTCCCTGACGGAGGGGCTTCAAAGAGAGAACAATGTGCGTGGCGCATATAAAATTACAGACCGGAAGCTGGTCTGCGGCAAGCGTGTCTTGCTGATCGACGATATTATTACCACAGGTTCCACCGTGACCGAGTGCGCCGGAGTGCTGCGCGCCGCCGGTGCGAAAGAAGTTTTGTGTGCTGCGGTTGCCGCCACACAGGGAAGAAGCAGGTGATCGTGTGAAATTATTATCAAGAGATCTGGGCGTTGATCTGGGAACTGCCAATGTGCTGGTCTATGCCGACGGAAAGGGTATCGTTTTGCGTGAACCCTCCGTGGTGGCCATGGACAAAAACACCGGCAGGATCATTCAGGTGGGCGCGGCGGCGCAGAATATGCTGGGTCGTACCCCCGGCAATGTGGTCGCCATCCGCCCCTTAAAAAACGGTGTCATTTCCGATTATGAAATGACGGAGAGAATGCTGGCTCTGTTTTTCCGAAAGGCGATCAAATACGCCTTTTTGAAGCCCAGAGTGATCGTCAGTGTGCCCAGCAGCATTACGGAGGTAGAGGAGCGGGCTGTCATCAGTGCCGCCATGGAAGCCGGCGCAAGGCGGGTATATCTCATTGAAGAACCTCTGGCGGCGGCTCTGGGCGCGGGGCTGGATCTTTCCGAGCCAAAGGGACATATGGTGGTGGACATCGGCGGCGGCACTACGGATATTGCCGTTTTGACCATGGATGCCGTGGCAGTCTCCACCTCCATGACCGTGGCGGGAGATGCCTTTGATGACGCGCTGATCCGCTATGTGAGAAGAAAGCACAATATCCTCATTGGCAAGGTCACTGCGGAGGAGATCAAGATCGCCATTGGCTGTGTCCACCCCCGACCGGAGGATATCGGGATGCTGGTCAAGGGCAGAGACTTGCGCACAGGACTCCCCAAGGAATTTACCATCCAGTCCTCCGAGACAATGGAAGCTCTGAGACGCCCCGCAAAGCAGATCACAGACGAGATCTTCGCCGTTCTGGAGCAGACAGCTCCGGAGCTGGTGGCGGATATTGCCCAGAGCGGCATCGTTCTCACCGGCGGCGGCAGCCTGATTTTCGGTATGGAGCAGCTCATTGCGGAGCGAACCAATATTTCCTGCGTGGTTGCCGATGATACGGAGTCCTGCGTGGCTTACGGCTGCGGAAAGAGCCTGTCCTGGATGAACCATATGCAGGAAGGAACGATCAATCTTGCCCGCAGGCGGCTGATGCGGGAATAAAGAGAAGCGGAGAATGTGACCTATGCGTATTTTGCATATGATTTCCGGGGGCGATGTGGGCGGCGCGAAGACCCATGTGCTGTCCCTGCTGAAAGGTCTGGGAGAGCGGCACGAAACCCGGCTGGTATGCTTTATGGAAGGGGATTTTTCCCGGGAAGCCCGTGAGCTGGGGATTCCCACTCTGGTCTATCCCGGAAGCAACCTGTTTCGCCTGTGCCGTCAGGTGAAAGCACTGATCGACGGGCAAGGCTTTGATGTGATCCATTGCCACGGAGCGAAGGGCAACGCGGTGGGGATGCTCCTGCGGGGAAAAGTGAACCTGCCGGTGCTGTCTACCGTTCACTCCGACCCCAGACTGGACTATCTGGGCAGACCCTTGGGCAACCTGACCTATGGCACCATCAACCGGGTAGCTTTGCGAAAGATGGACTATCTGGTTGCCGTGTCGGATATTACAAGGGAAATGCTCATCGGTCGTGGCTTTGATGCCCAGAAGGTATTTGCCATCTATAACGGCGTTGACTTCTCCCAGCCGATTCCGGTAACGGAGCGCAAGGCTTTTTTGCGCGGTCTTGGGCTTGACTGGGACGAAAGCCAGATCATTTTCGGAATTGCCGCCAGAATTTCTCCCGTGAAGGACATGACAACTCTTATAGAGGCTTTTTCCAGAGTCGCCGGGGCGTTTTCCAATGTGAAGCTCCTGATTGCGGGAGACGGAGAACAGCGGCAGGAGCTGGAACAGAAGGCGAAGCAGCTCTGCCCGGCAGGATCATACCATTTTGCGGGCTGGCTGCAGGATGTAAACAGCTTCTATCACGCTCTGGATGTGAATCTGCTGACTTCAAAATCAGAGACTTTTCCCTACGCCATTTCCGAAGGGGCGAGAATGGGCTGCGCCACCATTGCGACGGCGGTGGGTGGTGTGCCCAGAATGGTGCAGGATGGTGTTACCGGCTTTTTGATCACCCCCGGGGATGAGGATGCTCTGGCTGACCGCATGGGGCGGTTGGTGGAAGATGCCGCCCTGAGAAAGCAATTGGGGGAAGCGATCCGGGAAAAGGTGCGCCGGGAGTTCTCCGTGGATGCCACGGTGAGAACCCAGGAAAAAATCTATGAAACGGTGCTGCGAAAACAGGCTCGTGCCGCTATGCCCAGAGACGGCGTGCTGATCAGCGGCTCTTATGGCAACGGCAATGTGGGAGATGAAACCATTTTGGAAACCATCATCAGCCAGCTCCGCAGCCATGACCCGGAGCTTCCCATTTGCGTTATGTCCAGACGACCCAGACAGACGGCGCAGCGCAATCAGGTTTCCAGTATCTACACCTTCCACCCGTGGAAGATCACGGCGAGGATGAAGCGGGCGAAGCTGCTCATCAGCGGCGGCGGCAGCCTGATCCAAAACGCTACCAGTACACGGTCTTTGGCGTTCTACCTTCAGGTGATCCGTCAGGCACACCGCCGTGGCTGCAAGGTCATGATGTATGGCTGCGGCATCGGCCCGGTTACGGGAAAAATCAACCGTTGGTGGGCGGGAAAGCGCATTGACTCCAATGTTGACCTTATAACCCTCCGTGACCCGGAATCCAAGGAGGAGCTGGAACGGCTGGGGGTAAAGCGACCGGAGATCCGTGTCACTGCCGACCCCGCCCTGCTGCAAAGGATACCGGAGGAAAAGCGGCAGAGCTATGAGGCGTATGCCCAAAAAGCAGGTCTTGAGAGACAGGGCAATTACTGCCTGTTTGCCCTTCGTCCATGGGGGAATGTGCATAAAAAAACCGCCCTTCTGGCACAGGCGGCGGAGTATGTATACGAAAAGCATGGATTGATCCCGGTGCTGTTTATGCTGGAGCCGGGGAAGGACAGAGCCATTTCCCAAGGGGTGTATGACAAGATCCGCTGCCCCAAGGTGATGCTCCCGGAGCTGACGGATGGGGCTGTGATCTGCGCCCTTATGGGGGATATGAAGCTGGTGGTGACCATGCGCCTGCACGCTTTGATCTTCGCCGCGGGACAGGGAACGCCCTTGGTTGGTATTTCCTACGATCCCAAAGTACGGGGCTTCATGGAGTATATGGAGCAAAACAGCTATGTTTCCATGGAGGAGCTTTCGGAGGAAAACCTGCGCAACTGTGTGGATCGGGCTTTGGGCAGCCGTGAGGATTCCGCTCAGAAGCTGGACAGGCTTCGCTCTTTGGCGGCGCGAAATGATGCTCTGGCTTGGGAGCTTATGTACGGTTCTGATGATCCATAACTTGCATATGCCATTTTGGGGGTGCGGTTTTGCACCCCCTTTTTGTATGGTCAGTCTGCCGTATCGCTTCTTTGGCAGCAGCATTCTCCCCCGGTGTGCTGAACCGTGGCGCAGCCGCAGGGGAAAAACTGCTTCACCGGAAATTCAATGCGGGAAAACATTTCGCAGGGGTCTTCCGCGCAGCCGGGGGCATCGCAGCATTCCTTGGTGGGCAGAGCGCAGTCCAAAGTGGGGACGACGATTTGAATGTCCCGCTCCAGGCGGATGATGGAGAACTGCCCCAGAGTCACATACAGCCGCCGCCTGTCCCCGGTGAGTACCAGCTCATCTCCGAACATACTGCGGATCCTGTCGGGGATCTGGTTCAGAGCCGGCTCGCCGCAGGTGCAGTCGCAGACCTCCCGCACCTTGGAAGCAAGCACC
>JAZNYB010000205.1:0-7093 GCA_045594185.1 Faecousia sp.
CCGGTGTTGACCACCGCAAGATGCCCGTTCTTCCGCAGAGCGGCGATGGCATCTATGGCACTTTGAGGAAAAACGCGGGTGGCGGCATCAATGAGCGTTCCGTCTATGTCGAAAAATACGATCTTTTTCATAGGTGTCTCCTGTTTTTGTTTTCCTTAGTATAGCACGATCCTCCCTTATGGGCAAGACTAATCCTTTGCGGTCAAGCTCTTAACATTTAAATCCATCCCCGCAGGGGATACCACTACCGCCGAAGGCGATTTCATCTCCCAGCGGGAGATTTCATCCCAAAGGGATTTCATCCGCTATGAGCGGATCTCATTGATTCAACGGTTCTATAGTCCTATCATTCCCTGTGCCAAAATCCCCACATTATCGGCGTAGATTTGAGGAAACTGGCTGAGGGGCAGTGGATTTTCGCCCAAACCCACCTCGATGGTATATCCCGGTCTGCGGAAATCCTGAATGAACCAATCCTTATAACCCGCAAAAGAAGATGCGTAGGGGGTATCCTCCAGAGCGTAGCCGCTGAGCTGAGAAAACCGCTCTGCCAACGCCCTCGCTCCCGGCACTTCGTAGTCCGCAAACTGCCAGTAAATGACTTCCCCCTGGCTGTGATATGCCAGCACCATTGCCGGATCAACCTGCCGGGTCAGGTCGTAGAGTGCTTTCGTCTCCTGCTGATCCAAAGGTGCCTGCCCAACAAAGTCTCTGGGACCCGGGCGGGTGAAGCCTTGACCAAATTTGATCTCCCTTGCCTGCTCCCACATTGCCGGGTAGTTGAGATTTAAGTCCACCCCCAGAAGATTCGCCTTCCATCCGGAGGGGAAGGGAATGGAGGGATAATTTGCCCCTAAATTCCGGGCATATTCGTATTGTTCCTCTCCGGGCTGAATTGCCCCTGTTACCAGATCCACACCGTCCGGGTCAACCATGGGAACCATATAAACCGTAGCCGCCCGCAAAAGCCGGGACGCCGCAAAATCTCCGATGCTGCCATTTTCCGCCGCAGCCTTGGCAAGATTCTCCGTGAAGGACAAAAGGAGCGTTGCCGTGATCCATTCGTTGGCGTGGTGAGCGGCGGTATAGATCACCTTTCGCTTTCCCTGACCAAAGCGCAGCAGCTCCACCTTGCGCCCAAAAGCTGTGGTGGTCAGTGTCCTGAGATTCATATAAGGGTATCTCGCCGCAAGCCCCTGTAAGCACAGACTGCAAAGCTCATAGGTCATGGGGATGTCTGTAGGCACGATGTCAAAGGGCAGTGGCACTGTCACCGTCGTTCCGATCTGCAGCCGCCGGGGGTCTAAGCCGGGATTTGCCGTGGCGATGGCTTGTGCCGTTGTGCCATACCGCTGGGCAAGATTCCAGAAGGTGTCCCCCCGCGCCAGCCGCACCCGGTGAAAGCCCAGAAGGTAAGGTCTAAGTGCGTTTCTTGTTTCCTCGTCTGCCTGTCCTGTGGGAGAAAGACTGTTGGCTCTCTGAAAATCCTCCAAGCTCCCAAACCCTGCCCGGGATAGGGCAAGAGAGATTAAGTAGTCCATTGAAATCACCTCTTACTATGGTATGCAGGCAGGAGTAGCGATGTTACGGCAAGAAATGGACAGCCCCACGACTGAGCATTTTGAAGTGCAAAGTCGTGGGGTAATTGTATTGGATCACAGATTTCTGCCTCTGAATAGGAAGGCATTTTCTCTGCGGGGAATGAGCCCGTCTAAGTGCGCAAAGGCATCTTGGGGTTTTGTGTAAGGCCAAAAAATGCAGGAGCTTTCGTAGTCCCAGTTCAGAGGTGGGTATTCCTCCAAGGGCAGAAGCAGCTTCTGCCGTTCTGCCTCTATATCCAATTCGGCTCGGCTAAAAACGCCTTTGCGCTCCCAGAACTCCCAGCGCATGGCTGCCATGGTATCCCGCAATGTGCCAATGGCCTCTGCCTTGGTCTCTTCCCCGGAAAACAGCATGGGCTTTCCAAAGCGGGCAAAGCATTTTTTGTTCTCCATGTCATATTCCAGGACAAGGGGGATGACTTGCGCTCCGGTTTCTTTTGCAATGTCAATAACACCCCACTTCATAGGCAGCATCAGCAGATTCTCCGTTAAATTCCAAGTAGCTTCCGGGCACCACAGCAATGATCTCTCTTTCTGCAAAAAGGCAATCAACCGTTTCTTGGTCAGTGCGGTATCTTCCTTGTTTCTCCTGTCTACCCAAATACTCCCGGTGAGGAAGAAAAAAAGTCTGTCAGCCGGGGAAAGATTTTGCTTTCCCATAAGAGCATAGGCGTGTCTACCAAAGCTGCGGAGCGCAAGAGGCGTATCCGGGAAAGCAGAATGGTTGCAAGCAAAAATGATAGGCTTATGCTCCAGTGGCGTGTAATTTTGTTCAATTATTAGCTTGTATTTTACTTTGATCCCGCTGAGTGCCATGGTCAAAGGGTATATTATCGCTCTCAGCCCCATGGCAAAGGGGCTGTCTGTTAAGTTTTTCATAGATTCGCTTCACCCCGTTTTCTGTAGTCGTTGGTTAAACAAAAAGGCATTCTCTCCGCGGGGAATGAGCCTGTCTAAGTGTGCAAAAGCATCCTCCGGCGCAGTGATCTTCTTATCCCGGTAGCGAGCCGCAATGGTATCCTGTATCTCATATCCCCCAACCGGGGCAAACTGGGGGTAAAACTCCTTTTCTCTATAGTCGGAGGGCAAGTCTGCCCGGCTATGTAATCCGCAATGCTCCCAAATTTCCCATTTCAGGGTTGCCAAAATATCCCGAAGCTGTGCCGTTAGGGTTTTAGTATCTTTCCCCTTAATATCCTCATAAGGGATGGGCTTACCGATATTCACATAGTAGTGCTTGCCTACCCGCTCCTGCGCCAGGGGAACGATATCCGCACCGCACTCCAGAGCCATGATCGCCACGCCGGGAAAGAGCTTCATCACAGGCTCGTTTCCCGTGATATTCCACGCGCCTTCCGGGTAGATCAGGAGATTCCCGCCCTTTTTCAGCAGGGCAATCCCCCGCTCCTTGGCGATATGGCGGTCGGTCTTGTCCCGGGTCTCCAGGGCAATCACACCGTTGAGGGCAAGAAACAGTCCGTCAACGCTGTGGTAAACCTGCCTTGGGTCGCCCAGGAATAGATAGCAAGGGGCATGAAGCGCTTCAAAGGCCGCTTCTATATCACAGCCACCCACATGGCTGCTGGCAAAAATGGTGGGCTTGCTGGTTTTCCGGGAGGGGCGGCGGTCATTTAAGACAGTTACCTTGCGCCCTTCCAGCTTCCCCATGAGGATCAGGGCAGGGAGCATAAGGCGGTGCAGGAAATTATGGGCAGCGACACCCTTAGGTGCTGCGCCGTGCCGCTGGAATTTACGCAGACGGCGCAGGCGAAAAAAGTCATCCACCTTTTTCTGGTCTTTTGAGAAAAAATTAAATAGCTCCATGCTTACCTCCTCCCATAGAGTGGCGAGGGATTATACTTCAAGGTTTGCGGCTTCTTTTTCCAGTGCACGGTAATCCACTTTGCCGATGGTCGTGCGAGGCAGTTTGTCCAGGAAAACATATTGCACAGGCCGTTCATAGGTTTCAAAGTGTTCCTCTGCAAATTTTGTTAGGGCATTTCGTGCTGCTTCCTCTGCTATGGAATCCTCCAAAACAACAAAGGCCATCAGGTCGTTTAGCAGAATATCATTTTTGCGACTCCGACCTACAATGGAAATCGCCTTGATGCAAGCACATTGGGCATATTCATCTTCCAGAAGCTTTGGGAACACCTTATGGCAAACACCACCTTCAGAAGTCAAGATCATTCGTTTGATTCTACCAACAATGGTGATAAATCCATCTTCATCCACAGAGCCAATATCGCCAGTATGAACCCATAGCACTCCATCATCGTGCATTTTGAGAATATTGTCTGTTTCTTCCTGATTTTTGAAGTATTCCATCATAGTGCATGGGCCGCTGATGCAAATTTCACCACTTTTCCCATACTTTAATGTCGCTCCGCTATCGGGATCGACAATTTTTATATTGGTATGCACAAGAGGAACACCAATCGTTCCCTTTTTATAAACGGTGGTATCGATTGTTCGGGTTGAAGCAGCAGTTGCGGCAGAGGTTTCAGACATAGCATAGCCCTGTGCAACACGGATTTTTGCATTATGGGCAATGAGAAATTCGTTCAGCTTATCTTCCAGCTTTTCCGGAAGAACATCGCCGCCCAAACTCAAGCATTTCAAAAAAGACAGATCAATCTTCTTATCTTGAATTGCCAGCATCATTTTCTCAGCTTGAGCAGTTCCGCAAATAATATAGTTTGGTTTATATTTTTGCACGAAGCCACCAATATCCGCAGGATCAGACCCGATGCACAATGCTGTTTTCAATCCAAAAGCTAATGGTGTATGAAGTGTAACAGTAATGCCAAAGGCAATGAATGGCGGCAATGCGCAGAGCATAGTGTTTTGCCGTTCAAAACCTAAATGCACATATTGGAGAGCACCAACATTAATATTGTAGTTGGATAATACTACTGCCTTAGATTTACCTGTAGTACCCCCGGTATAGACCATGACAACAGGGTCGGAGCTTTTGCCCTGTACAGAAACATCTGTTCCCTTTCCGCTTTTGTAAAAGTCCTTCCATGGCAGCATTTTTCCTTCCGGCCGGAGCTTCTTCACCTTGGAAGCAGAGCTGTAGACCGTTTTTGTAAGCCAATCCATTTCATCCTGAACAGGCAGCACGATCACAGCATCCACCTCAGCATCTGCCATTCCCTCTTTCATGCCATAGTAGATCGGCTCCATAACCACCCACACCCGGGAGCCAGTCTCTGCCAGATTTGCTTTTAACTCCATGGCATTTGCAGTGGCATAAACCAAATTGGCAACCGCACCGATTTTGCTCAGAGCATAGAGTACAAAAACCACCTGCGGGAGGGTCAGCGCCTGGATCGTTACAATATCCCCCTTTGTTACACCCATTTTGGCAAATGCGGCAGCGGTTTGGTCGATATGGTCAAATAGCTCTTTATAAGTAAGCTTGCGGCCAAAATAAACGATTGCCGTATCATTCAGATTATTTTTGTTATTATTGCAAACATACTCATACATCGTGTATTCCGGCAATGGGGCATTGATTGCTTCCTCGGAATAGTATTTCAGCCAGGGCTTATCAATAGAGGGATAGCCCGTCAATTTCTTTTCTGCGCTCATAATTCCTATCTCCCTACTGCATTTTTGCAGCTTCATTTTCTAAGGCACGGTAATCCACTTTGCCAACGAGTGTAAGGGGAAGGTCATCTACGAACCGATATGCCATTGCTACATCTCTTTCCGGCAAGAGAGTCTTGCTGAACCGATCAATTTCATCAATAAGCGCATCATTTGCCTTAACCCCATCTTCTACCACAATAAAGGCCGTAGGAATCTTTCCGTTTTTGCCTTCGGGATTGGGCATCCCCACAACAGCGCAATTCTTTACGGTGGGATAGCCCATGATCACATCTTCAATCTGGGAAGGCCATACATTGTGACCGTCCGGACGTACAATCATCCTCTTGATTCTGTCTACAATAAAGACTACGCCGTTCTCATTGACATATCCTATATCACCACTATGTATCCATATTTGACCGTCGGCATGACAGCGCATTACCTTTTGTGTTTCGGAGCTGTTTTCGTAGTAACCCAACATCATGGTCTTGCCGAAAAGGCAGATTTCACCATGCTGATTATATGGGAGCTCGTCGCCGGAAGCAGGATCTATTGCTTTTACATTGATGCAGCATCCGGGAATTCCTACACTGCCGGGAAGGTTGGTTTCATCGGCAGTTGTAAATGTAGCGGCAGAGCCCATCTCGGTCATTCCGTAACCCTTCATGACCTTATAGTTACAACCATGCTCAGAAAGGAACTGGTTAATATGTGCCTCGGTTTCCTCCAAAAGCTTATCCCCACCTGTTATGGCACAGAGCAGGAAGCCCAAGTTGCTCTTTGCTGCTTTTTTGCTCGTTGTCAGCTTTTCAAAAAATGATGGAACACCAATCACATGACTCGGCTTATATTTCAGTATAAGCTGATCAAACTGATTGGGATCAAAAACAGGGATCTGCACAATTTCCAATCCGGTACACAGGGGGATAAACTGGCCAAACATCAAGCCATAAGCGATAAACGGCGGCATGATGCCAAGGTATCGCTTTCCTTCTTTCAACCTCGGGGCAGCATACAGAGTATGTATCGCCATGGTTACCATTCCGGTATTGGATAACAGTGCACCTTTGGGAATGCCGGTTGTGCCCCCTGTGTAAATAATTGCTGCAGGCGCATTCTCCGCATAGGGCGCCGCAACGATATTGGTATGCTTTCCACTTTCCATAAAGGTATCCCAGTACATATATTTTTCCTCATTGGGAATACGAGGAATACCCTTCCCCTTTGTAAGCTGAAAGACAATTTTGGTATGAATAGGCATCGACTGCGCCAAAGGAACAACAATTATTTGCTCCAAGTTTGTCTGATCAACAATCTGCAAAATTTTTGGCAGAAATACATCTACAACAACCAAAAAACGAGAATGAACCGCATTAATTCTGTCTTTGATTCGTTCTGCATTGGTTCGAGGCTCAATTAAGTTGGAAACTGCGCCCAACTTATTCAGGGCGTAGATCGTGTAGGTGGTTTCCGGCATGGTAAGCATACAGATAGATACGATTTCCCCTACCTGCACACCTAACGCAGAAAAAGAGTTTGCCGCACTGTGGATACGAGAGAAAAGCTGACCATATGTGATTTGCTTTCCGAAGTAATTTAATGCTGGTCTTTGTAGATGCCCCCGATTACAATCCTGAATATACTCGAATATTGTGCATTCCGGCACTTCGGAATGGATCGCTTCCTCGGAATAGTATTTCAGCCAGGGCTTATCAATAGAGGGATAGCCCGTCAATTTCTTTTCTGTGCTCATAATTCCTATCTCCTTACTGCATTTTTGCAGCTTCTTTTTCCAGTGCTCTGACATCCGGTTTTCCCACTCTGGTCAAGGGCAGATACCGGCGCATGAAAATATACTTAGGGCAAGCGTGGGCGGGGAAATTCTTTTCGCAATA
>JAZNYB010000206.1:0-7335 GCA_045594185.1 Faecousia sp.
GTGCGACATAAAGGAGTAATCTATGCGACTGGATAAATATTTGAAGGTATCCCGGCTGATCAAGCGGCGCACCATTTTTGAGCCTGCGGGGCAATTGAGGTAATAGGTAATAGTGAATAGTGAATAGGTAAACTGTACCCCGGAAAATGGACACACAATAGTGCGTCCGAAACAGCCCGCCAAACCAAAATTCGTCGTTCCCAATGTGCCGGCGGGCGCAATTCATGCCACAGGCACAATTCGTGGGCGATAAGCCCAATTCATGCACCGGTACGGTGCGACATAAAGGAGTAATCTATGCGACTGGATAAATATTTGAAGGTATCCCGGCTGATCAAGCGGCGCACCATTGCCAACGAAGCCTGCGACAACGGCAGAGTCAGTGTCAATGGGCGGGTGGTCAAGGCGTCCTATGATGTAAAAGTAGGCGACCGTTTGGAGATCACTTTGGGCGCGCGGACATTGGCTGTGGAAGTGCTGCAAGTGGCAGAATCCGTGCGAAAGGACGATGCCCCCGCCATGTATAAAGAAATATGAAAAAGAAAACCACATTCAAAAAAGAAGTTCTTACCCTGTGCTTATGGCTGTTTTTGGGGCTGGTATTCTGGCTGGTGTTCCGGGCGTACCGGTATACCGCCTTCCTGTTCTGGGGCTATGGGGGAATCAGACTGTGCTATTGGCTTCTGAATCTGCTGAAAGAGAGAAAACCCCGGCTGGGTAGGGTCTTAAAAACTGTGTTTACGGTGTGCCTGTGTCTGCTCCTTGCTGCCGGCATTGTGACGGAGTGCTTTATCGTCTCCGGGGCGAAGGGAGCGAAAGAACAGGAGCATCCGTATGTTCTGGTTTTGGGAGCGGGGGTCAACGGCACTGTCCCTTCCCGATCCCTGCATCAAAGACTCACAGCCGCCTATGATTATCTGATAAAATACCCGGAAGCCATTGCCATCGTTTCCGGCGGTCAGGGCTCCGGGGAGGACATAACGGAAGCTCTTTGTATGTACAACTGGCTCACGGAAAAGGGCATTGACGGAAGCCGGGTCTGGATGGAGGACAAGGCAACCTCCACGGAGGAGAATCTGGATTTTTCCTTAAAACTCATAGAAGAAAAGACCGGAGAAAAGCCGGAAAGTATGGCTGTTTTGTCCAGTGAGTACCACCTGTACCGGGCGAGTCTTATGGCAAAGGAGCGGGGGATCGAAATGCTGGGCGTTCCGGCGAAAACCACTCCCTTCCCCTTGCGGTGGCATTACTATTTCCGGGAAATGTTCGCCCTTTGGGCTTATCTTGTGTTCTGAAAATTCCGATTTATCGTTTCCAATGCGCCCGCAGGCGCAATTCAACTCCTCTGGGCAATTCGTGTCCCACCGGCACAATTCATGGGCGATAAGCCCAATTCATGCACCCGAAGGGTGCCCTACAAACCAAAATTTATCTTCTATTAACGATCAAAAAACAGGAGGATTTTACCATGGATCACACCTACGCCCGCTATGCCGCTGAAAAAGCAGCGGAGCTTCTTGCCATCGACAGCCCCACCGGGTTTACCCATAACGCTGCTGTCTGGGTAAAAAATGCCTTTGAAGAATTGGGATTTACCGCAACATTTACCCGTAAGGGTGGCGTGATCATTGACTTAGGCGGGCAGGACGAAAACGATGCGCTCTTGCTGGCTGCTCATACGGATACTCTGGGTGCTATGGTTGCCGAGGTCAAGGGAAGCGGCAGACTGCGCCTGACCAATCTGGGTGGCATGAGTGCCAACAATGCCGAAGCGGAAAATGTCCGGGTATACACAAGAGACGGCAGGGTCATTGAAGGCACCTGTCAGCTTTGCAACGCCTCCGTTCATGTCAACGGTGATTACCGCACCACCCAGCGTTCCTTCGATACCATGGAAGTGGTTTTGGATGAAAAAGCCGACAACGCCGAGGATGTAAAAGCTTTGGGTATTCAGGTGGGCGACATGGTCTGCTTCGAGCCCCGCACCCGCATTACGGATTCCGGCTACATCAAGAGCCGCTTTTTGGACGACAAGCTGTCTGTAGGCATCCTTCTGGGCTTTGCCAGATATTTGAAGGATAAGGAGATCACCCCCTCCCGCCGTGTCTATGTCCATGTGACCGTCTATGAAGAAGTGGGTCACGGGGGCAGCGCGTCCGTTCCGGAAGGAGTGACGGAGGCTATTTCCGTGGATATGGGCTGTGTGGGTGATGGTCTTACCTGTACCGAGCGGCAGGTGTCCATCTGTGCCAAGGACTCCGGCGGTCCTTATGACTATCAGGTGGTGGGTAAGCTCATTGCCGCTGCAAAGCAGGAAAACGCCGACTACGCGGTGGATATTTATCCCCATTACGGAAGCGATGTGGAGGCGACCCTGAGTGCCGGCTATGATATTCGCCATGGTCTGATCGGTGCCGGTGTTTATGCTTCTCATGGCTACGAGCGCAGTCATATTGACGGTGTTTATAATACCTTGAAGGTCATCAAAGGCTATTTGGGAGTCTGAGAATTTCTTAAATTTGCCCCTTTTGTTATCTGCCTTTCCCTATGTTTTGCCGCTTTTTTGTGCTATGCTGATACCGATCGCCGGGAGGAATCACAATGAATGACCAATACTATATGTCTCTCGCTCTGGAGCTTGCCCGTGAGGCGGCAGCAGAGGGGGAAGTGCCGGTTGGCTGTGTCATTACTCTGGGTGACCGGGTGGTGGGCAAAGGACGAAACCGCCGGGAGAAAAGGCGCAATGCCCTGTGCCACGGTGAGCTGGAGGCTATAAACCAAGCCTGTGAAACGCTGGGCGGCTGGCGGCTGTGGCAGTGTACCCTCTATGTCACCTTAGAGCCCTGTCCCATGTGCGCCGGGGCGATCATTAACGCCCGGATTCCCAGAGTGGTCTATGGCGCGAAGGATAAAAAGGCGGGTGCCTGCGGATCCGTGTGTAATTTGTTTGCTGAGGGCTTTAATCACCATCCCAAAACGGAGGCGGGGATCTTGGAGGAACAGTGCGCTCAGGTTTTGCGGGAATTTTTCCGGGAACTGAGAGCGACGCTTCCCCAAAGACCCAAGTGGAAAAAACCAAGCCCGGAATAATGGGCTTGCGGCAACAAAAGCTGACCACAAATTCCGATTTGTCCAACAGTCTGTACCACCCTCCACAGGGACATCCGCCCCTACGAAACCAGGGGTAATTGACAACTGTTCGACAAACCAAAATTTTGCCCTGATTTTGCTTCCCTTTGGAAGCGTTTACAAAAAGATCACGGGGCTGTTGCTTCTGCGGTTCGTCCGCCGGAAGTGCAGCCCCGGTTTTTTATCCCCAAAGATCAAAAGGAGGCGTTCTTTTTGAAGAAATGGCAGCATCGTGCGCGTATGACCTGTATGGGCGTTTTGCTTTTGGCAGTGGTGTTCCGGCTGGGCAGCAGTGCCGCAGACCTCTCTGTTGAAAAGAAGCAGAAGGCAGTGTCCTTTTTGCTGTATCTGCAAACCGGAAGAGCTGCCCGCTTTTCGCAGGCTTTACCCCCGGAGGAAACGGAAGCTCCGGAAAAACCCACCACGCCCTCACAAACGGAGTGTCCCTCCGCCACGGAAGATCACCGGGAGACTGTCCCCATGACCTTCTCCCAAGAGGATGCGGATGCGCTTTCCGTGAAATACGCCGGGGAATACCGCCCGGATCTGGAGGAGCTTCTTTTGCGATCCACAGAGCTGGACTTCTCCGGGGAAGAACCCAGAATTTTGATCGTGCATACCCACGCCACGGAAAGCTATACCCAAGCTCCCGGCTGGGAATATGAGGATCTGGGAAACTACCGTACTTTGGATGAAAACCACAATATGCTCCGGGTGGGGCGGCTTGTGGCGGATATCCTCAACGAAGCAGGGGTCGTCACCCTCCATGACAAGACCCTCCACGACTACCCCTCCTACAACGGTTCCTATACCCGAAGCCTCGCCACTATTCAAGGCTATTTGGAACGGTATCCCTCCATTCAAATGGTGATTGATGTTCATCGGGATGCCATTGAGGACGACGAGGGCAATCAGATGTCCACCGCTTTTTCTTTGGAGGAGGAAAGCTCAGCCCGGATCATGCTGGTGGTGGGAACGGACGAAGGGGGTCTATTTCATCCCAACTGGCAGGAGAATCTTTCCTGGGCATTGAAAATTCAGGCGGGCATGGAACGGCTTTATCCGGGACTGCCCCGTACTCTGTCCTTGCGGGATCAGCGGTTCAATCAGCACATGACTCCCGGCTCGGTTTTGGTGGAGATTGGCACGGCGGGGGATACCTTGGAGCAGGCATTGAGGGCCGCGGAGAGGTTCGCGCATACGCTTGTTGCCCTTATGACGGAGCGGTAAATTTGCCTTTTGTTAAAAGCAGCACCATAAGTTGAAATATACACGATTTTCAGGCTTTTTCAGTTTTTGCTGGACTATTTGGTTAGCGAGATGCGACCACATCTTATGGTGTTTTTTGGATTTTTTAACAAATTTCACAACTAAATGTTGACAAACATATACATATAGAGTTATACTGTATTTACCTTGGCTTAGTGTTCGGAATTCTTATTCTGAAATCGAGTATATTTATAGCGATATCGCTTTTTTGGAGAAAGGAAGGATGAATGTGATGAAGAAAAAGAGAGTTCTGGCGGTGCTTTTGGCGCTGGCGATGGTGCTGTCTATTGTGCCCGCTCCCGCCCGGGCCATTCTGGATCCCGAGGATGGTATTATCCTGAATAAGACTCTCACCCCTGACGAAGAGGGTACTTATACCATTGATCTGGAGGCATATGCTACCGGCGAGACGGTCACGGTCAGTAAACGCCAGCCTACGGATATTATTGTGGTAATGGATGTATCCGGCTCCATGATGGATCCCGACTTTGCCACAAGCAACGCGGCTGAGATCCAGGACTATACCACTTATTGGTCTACCGCTATGAAGCTGCAGGAAAATGGGGAGCAGTTCTACCACGAATACAGCTCCTCCACCAACCATGCTGTGACCCTGATGAAGATTTCCGGCTTTTCGGGAACCGTCAACCATTACAATGTCGGTTACTATGGGTACAGCACTGATTCCCATTCTGTCTCTACTGCATTGGATGTTTATGGCTTCTACTGCCCCACCTGCTACAGCAAAGGTGCAGTCTATCATGAATTTGGCAGCACAACAATGACTTGCTTCCAGCTTGTCTCGCTGAACGGCGATTCCCAGATCGATTACGACCCCACATACGATAGCTCTTACTACTACTATTACAACGGCATGACCTCCACCCTCAAGCATAATACCAGTAACACCACCCGGCTGGCAGCCATGGAGGAGCGGGTCAATGCCTTCCTGGACAGCATCGCCGCTGACAACGAGGGTCAAACGGACGAGGCACTACAGCACAGAGTGGCTCTGATCAAGTTCTCCGGCGTTCGTCACGACGATGATCCGGTAGGAAATGATTTCTACTATACCAGTGATGCTCAGGACGGTAGCTTCGTTACCTATGATGTTGACGACTATGCAAGCGGCATGGTCAACCTGACCCAGACTCTTTACGCCATGGATCATGTTACCTCCGATGTCTGCGCAAGCATGAAATCTGCGGTAAATGGATTGATCGCTGCCGGCGGCACCTCCACGGATAATGCTATGGCACAGGTCAATGCTGTGCTGGAGAGCAACAAGACCACTGCCCAGGCAGAGGGGCGCAAGCAGATCGTCCTGCTCTTTACAGATGGCGAGCCTACCGCGAGGACAGCCTTTGACGGCGACATTGCAAACAGCGCCCTTTCCCATGCCGTAACCGCAAAAACCACCCATGGTGCGGAGATCTATACCATCAACATGATGCCAGAAGATTCCATCACCACCCAGATGGATAACTTTATGTCCTACCTTTCCAGCAATTATGACAATGTTTCCGAAATGGGTTCGGAAAATGCCACCGTTGACGAGGGCTATTCCAGACATGCTGGCAGTATGGGTGATCTGAACCTCATCTTTGAGGACATTCAAAACACCGTCAGCGGCTCCTCCGTTCATCTGAATGGAAACGCCGACCTGCGGGACTATATGGCCGATGGCGTTGTCCTGACAGATAAGACCGTTGTCACTGCCTACATAGCAAACTACGCAGGAAACGGCACCTGGGAGGATGCTGTGGAGGTTCAGCTTTGGAACGGCAGCAACACCAAGGATCACGCCGTCCAGATCTCTGTGGATAAGACCAATAATTCTGTATCCGTCACCGGCTTTGACTATGCCGCAAACTATGTGATGGACAAAGACGACGGCTCTCATCAGGGCGCAAAGCTCATGGTAAAGATCACGGCTGTGGATGTGACGGAGGATGCAGTCCAAACGGAATCCGGCCTGATCTACACCAACAAGGACACCTCCGGCGTTTATCCCAGCACAGACGAGAACGAAGAAATTGCCGACGAGTTTCCCATGCCTTATGTATACGCGGAGGATGACTCCATTGATGTGGATAAGTCCGCCGTGCTTACGGATGACGGTACCTATACCATCAATCTGGGAGCTTTTGCTACCGGCAGTGTTCGCTCCCATCAGGAAAGAAAGCCTACGGACATTATCATCGTGCTGGATGTTTCCGGGTCGATGGATGAATATCTGGAAACCCCGGAATGGACTGCGTATACCGGAAGCGTGGAGGAATCCATTACCAAGCAAGCGGACGGAACACGATTTGCGCATAAGGCATCTGATGGCACTTACCATGAAGTGACCATTGAGAAGGAGACAAACTTCTCTGGAGTAATCTATGCGTTCACTTTTGGTGAAACCGAAGATGATCTTACCTATACCACTACCGAAATCTCCAACAGAGATATTTATTACTACCGATGCGGGGATGCAATATGCGGTTACCATGAATATTCTCCGTATATGCCTTATGCGACTGCAATATATAATGCAGCCTCCGGAAAGTATCAACTGCAAAAATCATTCACAGATTACCGCTCTGCCAGTACCGGCAACGGCTCCAATGTTACATACCTTGACGAGATGGGGATCTACTACGCACCCACCTACAACCCCCGCATGGATGCCATGAAGGAAGCAGTCAATACCTTCATCGACACCACCGTTGCCGACTGCGCTGGTTTTGAAACCAGCAAGCAGCACCGTATTTCTCTGGTTAAATTTGCCGGTGAATATTTCGAGGATTTGAAGGTCGGCAATCATTTCCACGATGTAGATGTGGCGGGAGTCACCTCGGGGGATGGCGTTTATCTGGCAGCCGATGACAATTACTACTATGTAGCAGATACCTATGACGGCAACAGCGACGAATATTGCGTTTACAACTG
>JAZNYB010000207.1:0-5523 GCA_045594185.1 Faecousia sp.
GGCTGCGGTGAGACAGTAGAAAATGTTGCCCATAGCCGCGCCGTAAATGTGGATGTCAGGGTTGCCTACCAAAAAATAGGTGGTTAGAATGTTCACGATGCCGCCGGCGAGAGTGGTAAGAATGGGGATCAGAACCTTTCCTCGAGCCTGCAGGATGGCGTTCGTCACAAGGATAAAGCAGTACAAAATGGAGCTGATCCCCAAAAAGGCGAGGATCGGGCCGGCAGTTGACAGCTCCTGACTGTTGTAGCCGTACAGAAGCTGCTGGATGGGTGCTGACAATACGCTCAGCCCCATTCCGCATGGAAAGGCGATCAATCCAGCCATACGAATGGCGGATTCCTCCGTTTTCCGTGCCTCCGGGTGGTTTCCCAGTGCCAGTGCGGCGGTTACGGCAGGAATGATGCTGATGGTCAGGGGCTGCACCAGAGAGGAAGGAAGGAGGTACAAAGTCTGTGCCATGGAGTAGATGCCAAATTGGGCACTGGCGGCGGTGGGAGTCAGCCCGATGGCATCCTGCAAGCGACCCAGAATGACCTTGCTGCCCAAGGCGTTGAATATCTGCAAGCCGGTGGCGCCGATGGTGATGGGGACTGCCAGCTTGAGTATCTTTTTGGCGGTACACAATCCTGACGGAACCGGGACTGCGGTATCTGCCGGGGTCAATTGGATACGGCGGCTGCGGTATTGCCACACAAAATAGAGCCAGCCCAAAACAGAACCAATGGTAACGCCCAAAATGGCGGCACCTGCGACCTGAGGATAGCCCAGCCCAGCCCGAAGGGACAAGGCGGCAGCGGCAAGACCGATCAGCAGCTTGCTCAGTGCTTCCAGAACCTGCGCGGTAGCGGTGGGGGTCATGTACTGCTGCCCCTGAAAATAGCCCCGGAAGGAGCTGTTAATGCACACAAACAAGACAGCCGGAGCCAGTGCGGCGATTGCGAATTTGGCATCCGGATCCCGCATCCATTGGGCAAGCTGTGGAGCGAAAAGGAACATGGCACAACTGCTGACGGCACCAATGAGAAGAAACAGCCGTGTGCTGATCCTGTGGATCTGGCTCATCTGGCGGTGCTGCCCCAGGGCGTTGGCTTCGGAGATCAGCCGGCTCACCGCAATGGGAAGCCCGGTAGAGGAGATATTCAGTAAGACGATATAAATGTTATAGGCGACATTGAAGTGCCCCGCGCCTTCTGCCGTGATCAGCCGGGCAAGAGGGATCTTGAACAAAGCACCGATGACCTTTGCCAGCAGTGTGCCCAGAGCCAATATGGCGGCTCCCTGTAAAAATCCCTGTTTACGCGCTGTATGCTTTATTTGTTTTGACATGAAATGCCTGCTTTCCCCAACGAAATGTGAATTTATTTTATCAGCATTGAAAATGAAAGTCAATAGAGACACAAATTCCCGCAGGTGTTTTGTGGATCGGTGATACTTTTTGGGAACAAAAGCTTGCATATGGTTCAAAACCTGGCTTCTCCACCAATTATAGCACCGGGGGAGGGGAAAAACCACAAAATAGTCCAAAGAAAAGTAGAATTTTCCGAAAATAGTATTTGACAAACCGACCCAAATCCTCTATAATATCTAGGCATGACTGCGAGGAAGGGATAACTATGCTTTTAGGACTGTCCAAAATTATAGACTGCCCCGGAGAAAGTTGCTCCTTTTCTACCAGTGTTGATCTCAGTGATCTTCAGTTTGGCAACTGTTTCCCCCTGACGGAGCCTGTTCTGGCTTCCGGCTCTGTGCGCAATACCGCAGGCGTTTTGGTGCTTTCCGGTTCTCTCACGACCGGGCTGCATGGTGTTTGCGACCGCTGCGCCAGTCAGTTTCATAGAGAGCTTAAAATCCCTATGGAGGCTGTGTTGGTGACAGAATTGTCTGATGAAGATAACGAGGATGAGTGGGTCTTTCAGTTGGAAGGCGACAGTGCGGACTTGGACGATATCGTGACCACCACTCTGGTTCTCAATATGGACTCCAAGCTTCTGTGTAAGGACGATTGCAAAGGCTTGTGCTGCAAATGCGGCAAAAACCTGAACGACGGCCCATGCAACTGCGAGCCGGAAATGGATCCCCGATTTGCTGCTTTAAGGCAGCTTCTCAAAGATAAGTAAATTTGACGCTGTGTAAAGCAGTATAACCTAAGGAGGTGTCACCATGGCTGTTCCCAAGTGTAAAGTTTCCAAGGCAAGACGCGACCGTCGCCGCGGCTCCAACTGGAAGCTGTCCGCTCCCGGTGTGGTAGCTTGCCCCAAGTGCGGTGAGCTGTCTCTGCCCCACAGAGCTTGTAAGGCTTGCGGTTATTACAATGGCCGTCAGGTCGTCGCTGTGGAGTCCAAGTAAGAGACTGTAGACGAGAAAATGAGAGGATGGCTCTTTTCTGCCTTCCTCTTTTTTCTATACTTTTTATACATTTCGTTAAATTTGACGGTTTTTTCTTGACCTTATCATAAGAGTGTGAGATAATATAAAAAGCTATGGAATGATTTTGTAACAAAGGAGGAGATTGATATGCCAAAACCTCTGGTGGCCATTATTGGTCGCCCCAATGTGGGCAAATCGATGCTCTTTAATAAATTGACCGGTCAGCGCACCGCCATTGTGGAGGATACCCCCGGTGTTACCCGGGATCGTATCTATGGTCAGTGCGAGTGGCGTGGCCGCACCTTTGATATGATGGATACCGGCGGTATTGAGCCGGGAACGGAAAACGCGATTTTGCAGTTTATGCGCCGTCAGGCAGAGATCGGTATCGAATTGGCGGATGCCATTATTATGGTGGTGGATGTAAAGGTGGGCTTAACTGCCGCCGACTCTGCCGTTGCCACCATTTTGCAAAGAGCAAAGAAGCCGGTTCTTCTGGCTGTGAACAAATGCGACTCCGTAGGCGGCGTAAACCCGGATGTTTATGAGTTTTATGCTCTGGGTCTGGGTGATCCTCTGGAAGTCTCCGCTGTCCACGGTCATGGCACCGGCGATCTTCTGGACTGGTGCGTGGAGCAGTTCTCCGATGAGGACTGGGAGGAGGACGACGAGACGGTTACCAAGGTCGCCATCGTGGGTAAGCCCAATGTGGGCAAGTCCAGTCTGCTGAACCAGATCCTGGGTGAGGAACGGGTCATCGTCTCCGATGTGGCAGGTACTACCAGAGATGCCATTGACAGCTATTTTGAAAACCAGTTCGGAAAATACTGCTTTATCGACACCGCCGGTATGCGCAGAAAATCCAGAGTGGACGATGCCATTGAGCGGTACAGCAATATGCGCTCCGTCAGTGCCATTGAAAGAGCGGATGTTTGCATCGTGATGATCGATGCCACCGAGGGGGTCACTGAGCAGGATACCAAGATCGCGGGGCTTGTCCACGAGGCGGGTAAGGCGGTCATCATTGCTGTAAACAAGTGGGATTTGGTGGAAAAAGAAACCAATACCATGCGGGATATGGAAATTAAGGTTCGTCAGGATCTGAGCTATATGCCCTATGCTCCCGTGGTATTCCTGTCTGCCCTCACCGGCTCCCGGGTGGACAAGATCTATGAGGTCATCAATCAGGTGGCAGAAAGCAATTCCATGCGTATCACCACCGGCGCGCTTAACAGCGTTCTCGCGGATGCTACCTCCAGAGTGCAGCCCCCCACGGATAAGGGTCGCCGCCTGAAGATCTATTATATGACACAGGCAAGTGTGAAGCCACCTCATTTCGTGATCTTCTGCAACGATGCACGGCTGTTCCACTTCTCCTACCAACGGTATCTGGAAAATCAGATCCGCAATGTTTTTGGATTAAAGGGAACGCCGGTGCGCATCACCATCCGGCAAAAGGGCGATAAGGAGGAATAAACTGTGGCAGATATGATTGGCCCTATATTGGTCACCATTCTCGCTTCCTATTTCCTGGGAAATATCAACGGTGCCATTACGGTTTCCGGTTTGTTTGAGAAGGATGATGTCCGCAGCCACGGAAGTGGCAACGCCGGTATGACCAACTTTCTGCGATCCTATGGGATGAAAAGAACCGGGCTGGTGCTGCTCATTGATTTGGGAAAGGCTCTGCTTTCCTGCTTTTTGGGGAAGCTGCTCCTTGCTCCCTTCGGGTATGCGCTGGAAGGCGCGATGCTGGCTGGCTTCTTCGTGTCTTTGGGGCATGATCTGCCTGCGCTGCAGGGCTTTAAGGGCGGCAAGGGCATCGTGTGCGGTCTGGGCTTTACCTTGGTGTGCGACTGGCGAGTGTCTGTTATCATCGTTGTGGTATTTGCCCTTCTGGTGCTCCTGACCCGGTATGTCTCTCTGGGCTCTTGCGTAGCTGCCCTGACTGTAGGCGTATGCTTTACCCTGTTCCACCCGGACAAGCCCTGGGTCATTGCCCTTGCCTGGACTGCCTGCGCCCTGGCCTTGTTTATGCACCGGGGCAATATTCAAAGACTGTTTCAAGGTAACGAACGAAAAATCTCTTTCCGTCATAAGGAGGAAAAGTGATGAATATTACGGTTGCAGTCAGTGGAGGCTGGGGCACTGCTCTGGCGATCCATCTGTGTAATAACGGACATCAAGTGCGGCTGTGGTCATTCAGCCCCCAGGAAATTGCCGTATTAAAGGAAACAGGGGAGAATCCTCTTTTGAAGGGCGTTCCCCTTCCCAAGGAGCTGGAGCTTACCAGCGATCCCGCCTGCGTTTCCGGGCAGGACATGGTTGTTATAGCCGCTCCGTCCTTTCCATACCGCTCTGTATGCAAGACCTTAAAGCCCTATATTACAGAAAACACAGTTCTGGTTTCTGTGACCAAGGGCATTGAGCCGGATACCCAGCTTCGCATGAGCCAGATCGCGGAGGAAGTCATGGGGCGTACCGTGGCAGTGCTTTCCGGACCCAGCCATGCGGAGGAGGTTGCTCTTGGTGTTCCCACGGGCTGTGTGGCTGCCTGTGCTGACCGGGCGTTGGCCGAGAAGGTGCAGGATGCTTTCATGTCCGACCGCTTCCGAGTGTATGTAAATACGGATGTGGTTGGCGTGGAGCTGGGTGCCGCCTTAAAGAATGTGATCGCCCTGTGCGCCGGCATTTCCGATGGGTTGGGCTTTGGAGACAATACCAAGGCAATGCTTATGACCAGAGGGCTTACGGAAATCGCCCGCCTGGGTCTGGCGTTGGGTGCGAAACAGGCTACCTTTGCAGGGCTGGCAGGTGTAGGCGATCTGATCGTCACCTGTACCTCCATGCACTCCCGGAACCGCCGGGCAGGTATCCTCATCGGTCAGGGCGTGGAGCCTATGGAAGCCATGAAGCAGGTTGGCGCAGTGGTAGAGGGCTATTATGCAGCCCAGTCTGCCTATTTCCTTGGAAAGGCAAAGGGCGTGGATATGCCCATTACAAGAGCCGCCTACGAAGTCCTCTACGAGGGCGCGGATGTAAAGGAGGCTGTGGGTCGGCTTCTCCACCGCTCTCAGGGCTATGAAACAGAGGATGCCGGCTGGACAGCAGGCGTATAACAGAAAATGTAAAAATCCCCCGAAAGCAGTTTGG
>JAZNYB010000208.1:0-4010 GCA_045594185.1 Faecousia sp.
GTCAGGTTGTCCACCGGGTTATTCTCATTGACGAAGAACACAAAGGCTTCCAGACCCACAGGGACAAAAGTCAGCTCCACGCCCTTTTCCTCTGCGTAGTCCTTTTGCGCCTGAGAAGGAGCGGCGCAAAACAAAATGTCCGTGGTGCCGTCCACGATTGCTTCATAGCCCCGGACGGTGTTTTTATACTGCATGGCACTGTCGGGGGCAAAATTCTCGCCGTAATAGTTATCATCGGAGAAGCTGCCGCCCTCATAGGTCACAGAGCCTTCCGGATACACATTGTGAATAATGGCGGCATACACGGGAACCAGAGCCGCCGCTCCGTCCAGAACAGGCAGGTCGTCCGTCAGCTTTAAGGAAGAATCCAGCCTTGCAAGGTCAGAGCCTTCCTCATGGGGCAGATATTTTCCCACATCCACCATTTTCGCCTGGGTCGCGCCGCTGAAATTGTTGGTCAGCCGCCCGGTGAGAAGCATATACATACTGAGATTAAAAGCACCAAAGAAGATAACCACCAGCAAAACAGTCAAAAGCCGCTTGACCAAGGAATTTTTCTCTTTCATATCACCACAGCTCCTTTGCGATGAACTGGATGATGGAGCAATGCTCATAGGCATACACGGCGTAAGCGAAATGCGCCACGGTCAGCACCAGACAGATGGCAGTGACCCAGAGCAGGACGCGCCAATAAGTGCGTTCTTTCATGGCATACCTCACATATACGCGATCGCTGAAGCCAACAGGACAACGAAACCCATAACGACCGCCCAGATCACCCCTGCGGTTACGGAAGCCACGATCAGGGTTGCTTTTTTGCCTTTCAGGATGTCCGGGGAAACGCTTTCCGGCTGTTTCTTGCTTTGCTTTTTTGCGGAAAGGTACAAGCACAGGCTGATGATAAAGAACACCAGTGCCGCAATGGGGATCAGACCAAACAAAATCGCGAAAAGCACAGCAAGCCCTCCTTTTTCTTCCACCACGGAATCAAATCATAAAGCATATGGAAATTATACCACACCACCGGATAAAAAGACAGAAGAAATTGTGAACAATTTGGTTTTCTGGGAAAATTTGTTTTCTCCGTTTCGCTTCCAAAGAAAGGGCACAGAAGAAAGCCCTTCCGTGCCCTAAGTATCAATCCTCTTTGCGCTTGTCAAACTCCTGCCGCAGCTTTTCAAAGAACCGGGCAATTCTGGGCTGGCTGGCGGACTGCTCCTGACTTTCCTCCAGCTTTCGCAGAAGCTCCTTTTGCTCTTTGTTGAGTTTCATGGGTGTCTCCACCACCACGGTCACAAGCTGGTCGCCCCGGGATTTGCTGTGGATATAGGGAATACCCTTGCCCCGGATGCGGAAGACCGTACCGGTTTGCGTTCCTTCGGGGATGGTTTGGCGTACAGTGCCGTCCAAGGTAGGAACTTCCAACTCCGCGCCCAAAGCCGCCTGAGTAAAGCTGATGGGAAGCTCGCACAGCACATTGACCCCGTCTCTGCGGAACAGGGGATGGGAGCCTATGACCACTTCCAAAATCAGATCACCGGCAGGCCCTCCGTTGGTGCCGGAGCAGCCCTCCCCCCGGACACGGATGCTTCTATCCTCGTCCACACCGGCGGGAACTCTCACCTTCACCTTGGTGCTGTGGCGCACCTTGCCCTTTCCCCGGCAGGCGGCGCAGGGGTCTTTGATGATCTGTCCCTTGCCGTTACACTGGGGACACGCCGCCGTGGACTGCATGGTCATACCCAAAATGGTCTGAGTGGTTCGCACAGAGCCCATGCCCCGGCAGGTGGGACAGGTAGTGGGAGAGCTTCCGGGAGCCGCTCCTGTTCCGGAGCATTTGGCGCAGTTTTCGATTCGGGAAACAGGCACTTCCTTTTCCGCGCCGAAAGCCGCTTCTTCAAAGGTCAGCTCCAGACGGGCACCCACATCCTCCCCTTGCCGGGGAACATTGGGGTTTCTTCTGCGGCTGCCGCCTCCGAAAAGATCTCCGAAAATATCCCCAAAGCCACCGAAGGCACTGCCAAAATCGCCAAAGTCCCCAAAGCCCGCGTTGGGATTAAAATTGGGATCGACCCCCGCGAAGCCATACTGGTCATAGCGGCTTCTTTTTGCCTCGTCGGAGAGGACTTCGTAGGCCTCGCCCACCTCCTTGAATTTGGCTTCCGCTTCCTTATCTCCCGGATTGCGGTCGGGATGATATTGCATCGCCTTTTTTCGGTAGGCTTTCTTTATTTCCTCGGCACCGGCGGATTTGTCTATCCCCAGCACCTCATAATAATCTCGTTTTGTTTCGTTGCTCATGGCTTTTCACCTCAAAAAGCTATGTTATAAAACGCACAATGCGGAGGGATGGAAAGCCACCCCTCCGATATGCAGAACCGGGATCAGTCCTTTACTTCCTCAAAATCCGCATCCACATAGCCATCGTCGCCGCCGGGGGCTGCTCCACCCTGTGCGCCGGGCTGCTGATACAGTTTTTCAGACAGGGCGTAGAATGCCTTTTGCGCTTCCTCGGTGGCAGCCTTGATAGCGGCCAGATCGGAGCCCTTGTTTACTTCCTTCAGCTTCTCGATGGCCGCAACCACGGGAGCCTTGTCGCTTTCGGAAACCTTGTCTCCCAGATCGGCAAGTGCCTTCTCGCTCTGGTAAACCACCTGATCGGCGTTGTTGTGAGTGTCAACCTCGTCCTTGCGTGCCTTGTCCTCCTCGGCGTACTGCTCAGCCTCTCTCACAGCCTTATCAATATCCGCCTGAGACAGGTTGGAGGAGGCGGTGATGGAGATCTTCTGCTCCTTGCCGGTGCCAAGATCCTTTGCGGATACATTGACAATACCGTTGGCATCAATGTCGAAGGTCACTTCGATCTGAGGAACACCACGGGGAGCGGGAGCAATGCCGGAAAGCTGGAAGCGGCCCAGTGTCTTATTATAAGCAGCCATCTCACGCCCGCCCTGCAGGACATGGATCTCAACAGAGGTCTGTCCGTCAGCGGCGGTGGAGAAGATCTGGCTCTTTTTGGTGGGGATGGTGGTGTTGCGGTCGATCAGCCGGGTAAACACGCCGCCCATGGTTTCAATGCCCAAAGACAGGGGGGTGACATCCAGCAGCAGCACATCCTTGACCTCACCGCCCAGAACGCCGCCCTGAATGGCTGCGCCAACGGCAACGCACTCGTCGGGATTGATGCCCTTGAAGCCTTCCTTGCCGGTGAGATTCTTAACGGCTTCCTGTACGGCGGGGATTCTGGTGGAGCCGCCAACCAGAAGCACTCTGTTGAGCTGGCTTGCGGTGAGTCCCGCGTCCTTCATCGCTTGACGGACAGGAACAAGAGTCCGTTCTACCAGATCGGCAGTCAGCTCGTTGAACTTTGCCCGGGTCAGGGTCACTTCCAGATGCTTGATACCGTTCAGACCGCCTACGATGTAGGGCAGGCTGATGGTGGTGGTAGTCATGCCGGACAGCTCGATCTTCGCCTTTTCCGCGGCATCTCTCATGCGCTGCATGGCGCTGAGCCGCTCGGAGAGGTCGGAAAGCTTGGTCAGGTCAATGCCCTCGGCCTTCTTGAACTCGGAGACCATATAGTCAACGATTCTCTGGTCGAAGTCGTCGCCGCCCAGACGGGTGTCGCCTGCGGTAGCCAGAACTTCAATCACGCCGTCACCGATGTCCAGAATGGAGACATCGAAGGTGCCGCCGCCCAGATCGTAAACCATGATCTTCTGCTCGCCTTCCTTGTCCAGCCCATAGGCCAGGGCAGCGGCAGTAGGCTCGTTGATGATGCGCTTAACTTCCAGACCGGCGATCTTACCTGCATCCTTGGTTGCCTGCCGCTGGGCATCGGAGAAGTAAGCGGGGACGGTGATAACAGCCTCGGAAACGGTCTGCCCCAGATAGCTTTCCGCATCGGCCTTCAGCTTTTGCAGGATCATAGCGGAAATTTCCTGAGGGGTGTAGCCCTTGCCGTCGATGTTGACCTTGTAGTTTTCGCCCATGTGCCGCTTAATGGAAGC
>JAZNYB010000209.1:0-6348 GCA_045594185.1 Faecousia sp.
AGGAGGAAAATCACATGAAGAAACGGCTTTTTGCTTGGCTTTTGATCCTGTGCCTGCTGGTGGGCATGGCACCAAGCGGATTACAAGCGTTTGCTGCAAATGAATCAACTGAAACAATTGCCTTGGGCGAGGAAAAGGAGTTTACATTACAAGAAGACGAACACCGCAGCTTTACATTTACCCCGGAAGTCAGCGGCGGGTATGTTTTTTACTCTGCGTGGCGATACCGTGCGGATTTATATGTCCGTGACAGCAATGGTTCCCTGTTGGATGAAGTGTTTGTTTATCCTGCGGATGCAAACGGTCACGGAATTTGTGTCCAGATGACGGCGGGGGAAGTATACCGGTTGGAGGTATACCGGGCAAAGGGCTCTTATTCTGGAAATATGTGTGTAGGCATCGTGGAGATGGTGTATGCGGAAAGTGTCACCCTTCCGGAGATTTTTTCTGTAGGGCTTGGATTTGATGCGGTGCTCACTGCCGCTGTGGAGCCCAGCAATGCCTGGTTCTCTATGGACTGGCAGGTTGATGATGAAACGGTTGTAAACAGCAGTTATTCCGCTGACGCGACACTTTATATGGAAGGTTTGGCTCTTGGCTCTGCAACAGTTACTTTGACTGAGGAGAACAGCAAGCTTACAGCCAGTTGTCAAGTAACCGTAACAGAAGCGGGGGTGTTGGAAGAAGGATGTCCCACTGCGGTTTCCCTTTACTATGGCGAGGAGAAGCCTTTCCTGTTCACGCCCTCCACTAACGGTGTTTATCAGGTGGGTTCCGAGGATAGTGGGGTATACATTCGTATTTATGACGCAGCGGGAGAGGAAATCGGAAACAGTGCCGCAAATGGGCAGTATTACGGCACCTACTGCGAGATGTGTGCTGGAGAAACCTACACCGTTGTTGTTTCGGTCGAGAGTTGGGGCACTGATGAACTCGATTGCATCAATAATATAACCATTTGCGCAGAACCTTTTGTACAGGCAAAGGATGTCCTTCTGGATTACTATGTCGATTCAGATAACGATACTATGGTCGCACTTTGCGGGGAGGAGGTTTGGTTGGATATACTCCTGCTGCCCCTAAACACTTTGGAGCTTTATACAATAGAATCCAGCGATCCTTCAGTCGTATCTGTGAATGAATGGGCTAATTTTATATTATATTGCGAAGCTCCGGGTGTTGCAACCATTACGATTTCAACAAACAGCGGTGACTTAAAAACCTTTACCATCGTTGTTTGCGAAGAAGGCAATAATATCACATGGGATATGGACACCAAAACAGGAACACTGACTGTATCCGGAACAGGCGCAATGCCAGACTATTATGATTATGGCGGCTTTTACTCTGAACCTATCCCCTGGGCTTCCTGGCAAGAGGAAATACAGAAAATTGTAATTAAAGATGGCATTAGCCACATTGGAAATGGTGCTTTTAATAACTGTCCCAATCTTGTCAGTGTAACGATACCGGAAAGCGTTACCAGTATAGGAGCCAATGCGTTTGGCTTCAACAGTAAGCTTGCGGAAATTACGATTCCCGCAAATGTCGCCAGCATCGGAGAAGGCGCATTTCGTTTCTGCCCCAGTTTGAAGGGAATTTGGGTCGACAAAGAAAATGATTATTATTGCAATGATCAGGCTGGTGTGCTGTATAATCGTGACAAAACAACCTTGCATACCGCACCGCCGACCTTGTCCGGGAGCTATCGCATTGCGGATGGCGTAGTCAGGATTGCTGATTGGGCGTTTTGGGGATGTTCCGGTATGACTGGCATTACACTCTCCAGCGACCTAAGGCATATCGGGGAGCGCTCCTTCCAACAATGTAAAGGTCTAATTGGTATTGCGCTCCCTGACAGCTTGCTCACCATTAGGGACTCTGCCTTTATCTTCTGTGACGGTCTGACCAGCATCACAATTCCGAAGGACATATGTATTATCTCTGGATATGCATTTTATCGTTGCAAAAATCTGAACAAAATCGGGTTTGACGGAAATGCTCCAAAAATTGAAGAAGATGCGTTTGCAAGTATTGCTGCCACGGCCTATTACCCCGCAGGAAACCCCTCCTGGACTCCCGGTGTAATGCAAAACTACGGTGGCACCATTACTTGGGCTTCCTACGAACCTGGCACAATGCCCTTTAGTCCTTTTTGGGATGTTCCCACCGACAAATACTACCATGACCCTGTTCTCTGGGCGTATTCCAACGGCATCACCGCCGGTGCAACCGCAACCACCTTCAACCCTGACGGCAACTGCACCCGGGCGCAGGTGGTCACATTCCTGTGGCGTGCGGCGGGCTGTCCCGAACCCACGACCACAAACAATCCCTTCACCGATGTGGAATCCGATCACTATTTCTACAAGGCAGTCCTTTGGGCAGTGGAAACTGGGGTGACCGCAGGCACAACCGCAACCACCTTCAACCCCAAGGGAAATTGCAACAGAGCGCAAGTGGTGACCTTTATGTATAGAGCAGTCGGTTCGCCCACTGTTGCCGGAACGGACAATCCCTTTGCGGATGTTCCTGCCGACAAGTATTACCACGATGCCGTCCTTTGGGCAGTGGAAAACGGTATTACCTCCGGCATCAGCGCAACCAAATTCGCCCCCAATAATACCTGTACCAGAGCCCAGATCGTCACCTTCCTGTACAGAGGGTACGCGGAGTAATGATCCCATAACCCCGCCTCCCGGAGAGAGCCTTTCCGGGAGGTTCTTTTTCTGCGCCAAAAGCAGCACCCCATCAAAAACTCCATTCAAATATGTACAAAAATAATCAGGCTTGGTTTTTCGGCTTCTTGCAATCGAATCCCGGAATGTCTATAATATTTATAGAATTTCCTGACATTTCCATTTATATATAGAAGGAGCTTTTGCCATGAATTTTAAGAACGCCGTGATTTATACCTCCCAATTCCGTTTCCAGAAGGGCAATTTCTCTGTGGAAAACGGCAGATTTACCAATGTGCTGGGGGAAGCCGCTCCCGATGCCATTGATCTGGAAGGGGCATATGTGATCCCAGGTCTGATCGATGTGCATACCCACGGAAACTCCGGCTTTGATTTCTCCGACGGCAGCTATGAGGGGCTTTATACCATGTGTAAATACATGGCTTCCTGCGGCATCACCTCCTGGGCTCCCACTACCTTGACACTTCCCTATGAGCAGTTGGCAAAAGCCTATGCCACCGCCCGCCGCATTTTGGATGAAGCCCCCGAGGGGATCTCCACTGTCCGGGGCATCCATATGGAAGGGCCTTTCTTCAGTGTCAAGCGCAAGGGTGCGCAGAATGAGGAATATCTGCGGCTTCCTGATTTTGATGCCTTCAAGGAGCTGAACGACGGCTGCGGCAACCTGATCAAGATCGCTGATGTTGCCCCCGAGCTTCCCGGCGCGGAGGATTTCATCCGCAAGGCAAGCAAGGTCTGCACCGTGTCCATTGCCCACACCGATACCGGCTATGAGGATGCCGCCAAGGGGATCGCCGCCGGTGCTACTCATTTGACTCACCTGTATAACGGCATGAACCCCCTGCACCACAGACAGCCCGGTCCCATTGCCGCCGGTGCGGAAGCGGAAACCGTCAGCGCCGAGCTGATCGGTGACGGACTTCATGTCCACCCCGCCGCTGTGCGGTTCGCTTTCCGGGTCTTTGGGGCAAGCCGCATGGTGCTGATCTCTGATTCTCTCCGTTGCTGCGGTATGCCTGATGGAGAATATGAGATCGGCGGGCAGAAGGCGTACCTGTCCGGGGGCGTGGCTCGTCTGGAGGGCGGCACGCTGGCCGGCTCCGCAACCAATCTGTATGAATGTATGCTCCGGGTCATTTCCTTCGGTATTCCCAGAGAGGATGCCATCCGCGCGGCTACATGGAATCCCGCACGGCAGTTGGGCTGCCTGAATGAGGTCGGTTCTATTGAAAACGGCAAGGTGGCGGACTTTGTGGTGTGTGACGGTGAACTGACCCGCAAGGCGGTTTATCTGGCAGGCAAAAAGCTGTAATGTTGTTTTTCTCTCTCCCCGGTGTGTTGCGCATCGGGGAGCTTTTTTGCGCCGAAAGCGGCTAAAAGGCTTGCGTTCCCTCATTTCCTATGGTAAAATGAATATCAATTGGTGTTTATGCACAAACCAGCACTTTTGCTTTTGGAGTTATTATCTATGGAACACGAAGTTTTGAAACAACAGATCGCCGGAAACATTTCCAGCCTTCGGAAAAACGCCGGGCTGACTCAGGCGGAGCTTGCCCAGCGGCTCAACTATTCCGACAAGGCGGTTTCCAAATGGGAGCGGGGAGAATCCGTGCCGGACATTATCACATTGGTGCATTTGGCGCGGGTGTTGGGGGTATCTATGGACAGCCTGGTTTATGACCCGGAGGAATATGCCCGCCTGCATCCCGCCCGGGAACCGCAGCAGGAGAATCCCACGGAGACTGCCCCCAAGAAGAAAAAACCGCCCCGCACAACCCTCCCCAGAAATCGAAAGATCATTGCGGCTTTGGTCAGTATTCTGGTTTGGTCTGTTGCCCTTTTTATCTGCCATACCTCCTCATCTCTGGGTGTTCGTGGCGCGTGGCTGAGCTTTGTGGCGGCTGTTCCCGCAAACGCCATCGTTATGCTTTCTCTGCTGTCTGCCTGGCGGTATTACAAGCTGAATCAGCTTCACATTTCCGTGATCGTATGGGGGACACTGGTTACCTTGTTCCTTTGCCTTTGGGTGCTGTGGGGTATTTGCAAGCCCAGTGTATTTTTCTATGGTATACCCGGTCAGCTTGCCATATATCTTTGGTTTCAGCTTTACCGTAAGGAGGAACGAAAATGAGCCTGGATAAAAAAGCCCTGCGCCGTCAGATCAAGGCAAAAAAAGCCGCTATGACACCGGAGCAGATCGACCTTTGCGGCAAACGCCTTACAGAAAAGGCTTTGGAATCAGAGCTGTTCCGAAATGCCACCTCTCTTTATGGCTACCTTCCCTATAATCAAGAGGTTCGCACATGGGAGCTGCTTCGGGCGGCTCAGGCGGCGGGGAAGCGGGTGGCTGTACCCAAGGTCTATGGAGATACCATGCGCTTTTTGTGGCTGGACGATTTGGATGCCGTTTCCTTGGGCTACTGCGGCATCCCGGAGCCTGTGGCGGATGAACCGGAAGCGGACGACCCCCATGCCCTTGTGCTGATGCCCGGTCTTGCCTTTGATCCTCAGGGAAACCGCATGGGCTACGGCGGTGGCTTTTATGATAAGTTTTTGGCAAAGGAGCGGGAGCATCCCACCTTGGCTCTGTGCTATGGCTTTCAAATGCTTCCCCATCTGGAGACGGATGATCACGACATTCCTGTGGATCAGGTGATCTGGGCAGATGTGCCGGAGGGAGAAGCATGAAATACGCGTTTTTGCTGCTCTATGCTGCGTTGATTTTTGGAATGTGCTTCCTGTGCGACAAGATCATTTCTGCCCTTTTCCGTTGGGCAAAAAACAGAAAAACTGTGCGGCTTCCCTTGCGGTATCCTCTTGTGAGTGCCTTATTGGTGCTGGTTGCCGCAGGGGTTGGGGTTTATGCCGTATGCAGCAAAAGTCTCCTGTTTGGTCTGGCGGCGGTGGTTTTTCTGGGGGTTGCCATTTGCGCCTTTTGCGCTTACCGCAGCACGGAGATTACTTATGACCAGGAGCTTTTCCAATTTCGCAAAGGCAGCATCCAAAAGACCTTTTATTTTCGGGACATCGTGGGTCAGCGGGCAGATGTGACCCGGCGGGTAAAATGCTTGGTGCTGTGCATCGGGGAAAACGATGTGGTTCTCTATAGCAATATGCAGGGCTATGAGCCTTTCCTCACCACAGCCTACAAAAGCTGGTGCGCGGCTCGCAGCTTAGACCCGGAAAAGCAGGACTGGCATGACCCGGAGGACACCCGGTGGTTTCCCGATATGCCGGAGGAGGAATGACCATGGCACACACACCCAAAGGGACCACCGCCGAGCTGGAGCTTCTGCCCTTTGAGGCGGCTTTGAAGGAGGCTCTTCTTCCCAATGAAGATTACGACGTCTCCCGGTGGCTGTATGTACCCAACAAATACAGTGAGTACCGCTATGTTTTGGGAACAAGAGGGGACAACCCTTTGATTTGTATGGGAATCAACCCGTCTACCGCCGCGCCGGGTGCTTTGGACAATACCTTAAAATCCGTGGAGCGGATCGCCTTGGGAAACGGCTTTGACAGCTTCTTAATGTTTAATGTTTACGCCCAGCGAGCAACCGACCCCAATGCCATGGAGCGGCACTGCAATCCTTTGCTGCATAGGGAAAACCTGAAAGCCTGGGAATACCTGCTTTCCCTTAGTCCAAAT
>JAZNYB010000210.1:0-7964 GCA_045594185.1 Faecousia sp.
GGTTCAGAAACACAACAACCTCATTGAGCGAACCTATAAGCTGGAAGGAGAAGTTCTGGAGTGTCAACATGATATTCGGGACTTGAAGAATCACAAGCACACATAAAGGAGGTAAAAACATATGGATTTTGGCATTGCAAGTGTGGCAGGCATCACCGTGATCTGCTATCTGGTGGGGATGCTGGTAAAGGCAACCGGACTTAACAACAAGTGGATTCCTGTAATCGTGGGCATCATGGGCGGCGCGCTGGGGATTCTGGGGCTGTACATCATGCCGGACTTCCCCGCAAGTGAATGGATCACGGCGGCGGCGGTGGGCATCGTCTCCGGCTTGGCTGCCACCGGAGCGCATCAGGCGTTTAAGCAGATCAGGGGGTAATCACTATGAAATTTACAGCAGAAAAGCTTCTGGCGATTGCCGTAGCGGAAATCGGCTACCACGAGAAGGAAACCAACTCCAGCCTTGACCATAAGACCGCCAATGCCGGGGACGAGGACTACACCAAGTACGCCCGGGATCTGCACGCTGCGGGGTATTATCAGGGAAACAAACAAGGCTACGCCTGGTGTGATGTGTTTGTGGACTGGTGCTTCTTGCAGCTCTGCGGCGGCGATGCTGTGAAGGCGCAGGAGATCATTTGCCAGACTGGTCTGTACGGTGCGGGGTGCAAGTATTCCGCTCAGTATTACAAGCAGGCTGGTCGCTTCTATACCGAGGATCCTCAGCCTGGAGATCAGATCTTCTTCAACAATTATGCCCACACCGGCATTGTGGAGAAGGTCGAGGGCTCCGTTGTACATACCATCGAGGGCAACACCGGAAATCAGGTGGCACGGCGTACCTACGCACTGGGCTCTGCTTCCATTGACGGCTACGGCAGACCGTGGTTTGATACGCAGGAAGATATGCCTGACAACCCTTTGCTCGCCCATGAGCGAAAGCATCACAAGGTCTATGAGACTTTGGAGGATGTGCCGGACTGGGCAAAGACGGAAATCACTGAGCTGGTGGAGAAAGGGCTTCTGCTGGGGGACGGTGAGGGGCTGAATCTCAGCCATGATCTGGTAAGGACATTGGTTGTTATGCACCGGGCGTTGAAAATGGCGGGAGTGCTGTGAAATGAGATACTCCCACCTTGCCGGTTTGATAGCCGACATGGTGGGAGTATTTTTTGCTTATTTGCACTTGTAAATGAACCTCAAAATGAACCTCAAAGCACAAGAATAACCCGTTGCACCTTAAATGAACCTCAATTATTCTTGTTTCATTGTGTCAAAACGACACAAAATATATCAAATAAAACTCCCGAAATCTCTGGGATTCCGGGAGTTTTTGCGTATATTTCGGTATTTTAACGCTTGGAGAACTGAGGCGCGCGGCGGGCTGCTTTCAGACCGTACTTCTTTCTCTCCTTCATTCTGGGGTCACGGGTCAGGAAACCGGCGGCCTTCAGAGTGGGGCGATACTCGGGGTTGACACCCAGCAGAGCGCGGGAAATGCCGTGACGGATGGCGCCGGCCTGACCGGTAACGCCACCGCCTGCGACGGTGCAGACGATGTCTACCTTGCCCAGAGTCTCGGTGGAGACCAGGGGCTGACGGACGACCATCTTCAGAGTGTCGAGACCGAAGTAGTTGTCGATGTCACGACCGTTGATGATGATGGAGCCGTTGCCGTTATCATAAACGCGAACACGAGCCACGGAGGACTTCCGGCGGCCGGTGCCGTAAGCGTACTTCTTCTTGCTTTCGTACATGATTCGTTACCTCCTGATCATTCCTGAGTCCAGGCTTCGGGCTTCTGGGCGGCGTGGATATGCTCAGCACCCTTGAACAGCTTCAGGCGGGTCATGGCGGTGCGGCCCAGGGTGTTCTTGGGCAGCATACCCTTAACAGCCAGCTCCATAGCATAATCGGAACGCTTTTCCATCATGATGCGAGCCTTGGTTTCCTTCAGACCGCCGATCCAGCCGGAGTGACGGTAGTAGACCTTCTGGTCAGCCTTCTTGCCGGTGAGGACAGCCTTGTCGGTGTTGATGATGATGACGAAATCGCCGCAGTCAACGTTGGGGGTGAAGTCGGTCTTGTGCTTGCCCCGGAGCAGGTTGGCAGCGATCACAGCAGTCCGGCCCATGGGCTTGCCTGCCGCGTCGAGAACGTACCACTTGCGCTGTACGGTCTCCTTCTTGGCTAAAGTAGTGGACATGTTGTTTTCCTCCATTTCAAAGGGAACCCTTTGAGAAATATTTTTTGACAAATCCTTCATCCGGGCGTACAATATCCCAGACAGCCCGTTTGTTATACCACACCGAAAAAATAAAGTCAAGGGCTTTTTTCCGTTTTTTTATTTTCCTTGGGATAATCTCTTAAAATCTCTTGTTTTCTCTGTTATGCTCTTTTATTCTCACTTCTCATTTTTCTTGGAAAGGTTTGATTTTGATGCAAAAGCTGGTTGGTCTGGTTCGCCGCTGTGTGGACGATTACAATATGATCCTGCCCGGAGACAAAATTGCTGTGGGGGTGTCCGGGGGCAAGGACTCTCTGGCTCTTTTGGTGCTGCTGGCGGCTCTGCGGGAGTACCATCCCAGCGGGTTTTCCCTTCATGCCGTGACCATTGATATGGGGTTGGGAAACATGGATTTTGCTCCGGTGCAGGCACTTTGCGACCGGCTGAAGGTTCCCTATACCATTGTAAAAACGGAGATCGGCCCCATTATTTTTGACTACCGCAAGGAGAAGAATCCCTGCTCCATGTGCGCCAAAATGCGCCGGGGGGCATTGAATCAGGCGATTTTAGAATTGGGCTGCAACAAGGTGGCACTGGGACACCACTATGACGATGCGGTGGAAACCTTCTTCCTGTCCCTTTTTTATGAGGGACGGCTGAGCTGCTTCCAGCCGGTGACGCTGCTGGATCGCTGCGGCGTGACCCAGATTCGTCCCATGCTCTATATCTCGGAAAAGACTGTGGACAACTTTGCCCAAAGGGAGCAGCTTCCTGTGGTGGAGAACCGCTGCCCCGCGGATAAAAACACTAAGCGGCAGGAGGTCAAGGAGCTGGTATACGACCTTTGCCATCGGTATCCCGATTTGAAGGATCGGGTTTTTGGAGCCATGCAAAGACTGCCCCTGCCTGAGTGGGGGCCCACAGGCAGATATAACCGCCCAAAGGACAATTGAACCGCACAAAACCCCTGATCTCCCATCCCGGGAAAATCAGGGGTTTTCTTTCATTTTTGGCAGCGTAACGGTAGCAGCTCAGCCATTGGGGATCGGATCGCTTTCTCTCCGCGCCAACGCCTTGGAAATGATCCAATAAACCACCATTGCTGCCGAAAAAAAGATGGTGATGTTCAAAAGGGGCGAAATATAGGCGGCTATGTCCTTCGGGAATATTTCAAAAGGATCTTGCAGCACATAAAACCAGTTGTACACATTCTCTCCGCCATTATACAACGCGTTTCCAAAGCTCGCCCAGACGACCATGAATACAATCACACCAAGATCCTTATAGATCCTTTTCCATGTAAATTCCTGACTTTCATATACCAAAACGATCACGCCATAGACCATCATAACGCCGTGAAAAATCAATGTTTGAAGCACACGGTAAGACAGAGGATGCAGCTTCATCCACATCATGGCGGCGGGATATATCAGATAGGTCAGGTTTGACAGGAAACCAAACATTGCAAGCTGAAGCCGGAATTTCCCCAAAAAGGCATTGTGTCTGCTCCAAAAGCACAATACGCACATGGTTGTACATATGTGAAAAGGCAGCTTGTCAATGCTGATTTCCTGATACGCAAAGGGCATGAGAAAGAAATCCGCGATATATACACCAAAAGCAATGCCGACCACAAGATCCGTGATTTTCTTGCGCTTTTCTCCGCTCTTATTTTTCAGGTACAGACAGAGCAGGACAGCGATTGCCGCAAAGGTAAGAATGACAAAGATATGGAAAAGACCAAAGCACTTGAATGCTGTGCCGCCTGTTTTATCCTCTAACAGTTCCCTTAAAATATTGTACATATGCGCACACTCCCTTTTGGCGTATTATACCATGTTCACGGCAAAAAACAAGATGCGATTCCCTTGAGTTTCCGCAGATTAAAAAATGAAAAGTTATCCACAGGCGCGGATCGTACAGATTTCGGGAAAAACCTCCATAAAAAAGAGGAAGCTCTATTATCACAACCGATGGGTTTCGGCAACAGAGCAGTGTGCCCGCCGGAAGGGGAAGGTCAAAATGGATCTTTTTTACCATGGCGCGGGGCATACCGCATACTTATCCCATGCGTGTGTATTTGGTATTGGTGTATGGGATCACGGAAAATCCCATGATGTTGGTGACGAATCGTCCTATCCATTCCAAAGAGGATGTTCTGGAAACAGCTCGTCTGTATTTCTCCTTGACAGCGTAAATGATCAATATGACATCTCAGGCGCGGCTGTCTCCAACAGTCGGGTCAGCTTTGCTGTGCGCATTTGACGGCATTATCAGGGGAATGCCGGCACTAAAAGCATATTTGCGGGATTTGTTCGATTTTTGCCGGATTCCCGGATGGGCATTTTGGCTTTTTGCGGAAACTCAAGGCGATTCGTGGTTCAAGGTGTTGAAGTATTCGGACAGGTCTGCCGCCACTGCGCCGGGCATCCTTGCTCCGCGTACCATTTCATCTTCTTGCCGTTTCCCCAAAAACCGTTCGACAATCCCCATCTAAAACCTGCCGCAATCCGGCGAAACAGGAAAAAGCTCCCTGAAACTCCTACCATTGTGTTGGAAACTGCGATATTTTTCTCTGTTCATCGGGGAGATTATATGGTTTAATGCAGAAAAGGGGGGATAAACATGACAAAAAGTATTTTAATGTATCAGCGGCAGTACCACGACCGGCAGGGACAGCGGTTTGATTTGGAGTATTATTTGCTCATTGACCAGATATTCTTTGGGGGCAATACTCTGGATATTTACGGCGCAAGGATCCTGCATTTCCAGAACGGACAGCTTTTGGCACAGCGAACCATCCGGGGCATCACCCCCTTTGGGCCGCAGATCGTGTCCGTTCTTAACCGTTTGGCAGACGGGCTGATCCTTCCCAGCTCCATGGAGCGCATGGTGCAAACACCAAGACTTTCCGGTATTCGCAGAGCATGAAGAAACACAATTAGGAAAAAGCTTACAAATTTCAGCAGAAATAACCCTTGCTTTCTGTCTATTTTTGTTGTAAACTAGGGACACTCCCTATGGATACCACATTAGAAGGCAGGTGAATGTTCCATGGACTTTTCCCAAATCGCATTGTTCAGCGATCTGGACGGAACGCTGTTTGATTCTCAGCGGAAGATCTCCCGGGAAAACCGGGGTGCTCTGGAATACTTCATGGCGCAAGGTGGGCTTTTCGGTCTTGCCACCGGGCGTTCTCCCTCCAATGCGGCTTTCATGCTGGAAGGGCTGCGGGTCAACACCTGGTCGGTCATGCTGGGGGGCGCGGAGGCATACCATTTTGAAACCCGCAATGTGGCTTTCCCAAAGACCCTGACCCGCATCCGTATGGCGGTTTTTCTCCGGGAGGTATTGGAGCTGCTGCCGGAAATTGATGTGCTGGTATATACGGAAAGCCGCCTGTTTTTCCTGTCTGATCCCAAGACCATTGACCCGGATTTCCGGGATTCTCACCAGCCTGCCACCTTTGTGTCCTTGAGTGAAGCCCTGTCCTTCCCGTGGCTGAAGGTTTTGTTCCGGGCGCCCAGAGAGGTTCTGAAAACATTGGAATCGGGTGCCGGCAGAAGGGGCATTTTTGAGATCTGCACCAGAGTGTATACCCGGCAGGACTATCTGGAATTTCTCCCTGTGGGCATCCACAAAGGGGTCTGCCTGCGGAATTTGAGGACAATGAATGAGCTAAAGGAGCGAAAATTCGTGGTGATAGGCGACGGTCTGAATGATCTGGAGCTTCTGGGAGAAGCGGATATTGCCGTAGCGGTGGGAAATGCCCTGCCTGTGGTGAAGCACCGGGCGGATCATATCACCGTCTCCAATGATGACCATGCTCTGTCTCACCTGATTTACGAAATACTGCCCAAGCTGTAAGGGCAAAAGGAAAGAGGTACGCTATGAAGCTGCTTGTAGTCATTGATATGCAAAAGGATTTTATTGACGGCTGTTTGGGCACCAAGGAAGCCGCTGCCATTGTGGAAGCCGTCCGGGAAAAGATCCTGACCTATCGCAAAAACGGGGATATGGTGATCTTCACCAGAGATACCCACGGCGAAAACTATCTCAGCACCCAGGAGGGCAGAAACCTTCCTGTGCCGCACTGCATCAAGGGAACACCCGGCTGGGAAATCCACGAAGACCTCCCCGTGGAGGATTCCCCGGTGGTGGACAAGCCCACATTCGGTTCTGTCGAGCTTGCCCATCGTGTCGCCGGAATGGAGGGCATTACGGCAATCGAGCTGGTTGGGGTGTGTACGGATATTTGCGTGATCTCCAATGCCATGCTTCTGAAAGCGGCGATGCCGGAGATGCCCATTTCCGTGGATGGAGCTTGCTGCGCCGGCGTTACCCCCCAGTCTCACGACAACGCCCTGCGGGCTATGGCGATGTGCCAGATCGGGGTTTGAGAAACAAAGAAAAAATTGGGAAATTGCGGCTTGGTGTTGCAATTTCCCAAATTCTGTTTTTATGAGCTTTTTCCTTCGTGTTCCGCTTTTATGCGCTCATTGATTCGCGCGTTCCAATCGGAAATCACTTTCAAATCCTCGTCCCGGACAGATATGGTATCTATAATACCCGCTTCACCGTACAAAGGGAATTCCACCAAGGCATATCCCGGCACACACTTTTCATAACAGATCCAGCCCTGCATACCCTTGTGAACTCCGTATTTCGCGTATTCTTCCCTTTCAACAAGAAGCTCTACACTATCATACTCTTTCATTACTTACTTCCATATGGTGTTATTCGTCTGATTCTTCCACTCTGTTCGACGAGCCAGCCGGTCGTATATGTTACTGTGCCGATTCCATTTTTTCTGGGAAGTACAATCTGAATACTAATGCGCTGCCCATGCATATTCAGCACCCCCAACACATATTCTCCGGCAATATACTTTTCTCTGGCTTGTTTCCGGTACTCGGTCATCATCCATTCGCTATCTGCCGCAGTATATCCCCATGATGCAAACATTGCCGCTTTTCCACCGTTGCGCGGATTCGTTGGGTCGAGAGCATACTTGGCGAATTTTTCGTAGGCGCACACCGCTGTTGCCCGGCTTTGAACAGTCCGGGTCGATTTTGGAACTGCGGTGCAGTGGCAGAATTCATGCTGAGGAAGCATAGGCATATTGGCCTTTGTGAACCGGCATTTATGAAGTTTTAAGCAGGTGCGGCAGTGGGTTCTGCCCATGGAAATGTGCTTCCACTCAATCCATGGTTGAATAGCTGTTTGGATAGCACGGTGAGACTCCGTACTATGATTATAAGTGTTTGCAACCATTTGTCAATAATTTTCTCCTCGCTATTATTGAACATATGCTCGCTTGTGTTGTAATGCCAGCCCTGCATTATGTCTAACCCTGCCAAGTACACACCACAAGCTCGCAGAATTGCGTGTTTTCCTTTGCCCCTCTATTTGAAAACCCAGTCTCTCAATATTGTCGTGCCAATTTCATGTGTACTTGACAAGCTCTCATATGAACCTTCTCCCAATAGATACTTTTTCACAAGACCTATCTTCCATTCTGCGCTATGCTTTGATTTGGACATAGAAATTCCCCCTAAAATAGACTTTGGATATTTCCATGGTCTACTTTAGGGGGATCATATCAAATCTGGGAAGCAGGCTCTTGCTTTACTTTTATTCTCCCTTATCATACTGGCTGGCATAAAGCTGGGCATAGAAGCCGTTTCTTTGAAGCAGCTCCTTGTGGCTGCCCTGCTCCACGATGTCTCCATCCTTA
>JAZNYB010000211.1:0-2095 GCA_045594185.1 Faecousia sp.
GATACCGCCCATGGCAACGCCCACATCCGCAAGAGCCAGCACCGGGGCATCGTTGACCCCATCGCCCACAAAAACCGTTGTCCTTCCCTCTCCGGTCAGAGCCTTCGCCTTTTCCACTTTATCCTGCGGTAAAAGCTCCCCAAACCACCGGGAAATGCCCAGGCTTCGGGCAACCTTTTCCGCCGCCCCTTCCCTGTCTCCCGTGAGCATGACGGTATCTCTAACACCAAGGGCTTGCAGCTCCCGGAGGGCTTCCTTCGCGCCGGTCTTGATCGTGTCACCAAGAAGGATCGTTCCCGCAAAGCCCATATCCACCGCCAGAAAAACCGCTGTGAAGCCGGAATCCACCGCCGGGGCACGCAAACCAAGTTCCTCCATTAAAGCGGCATTTCCGGCAAAAACTTCCTTTCCGTCCACCACTGCGTATACGCCTTTGCCGGGAATTTCACGGATATTCTCCACAATGCCGATATATCCCTTATTGGCAGCCACGATTGCTTTTCCAATGGGGTGATTGGTGGCGGCTTCCGCACCGGCTGCAAGGCGGAGCAGTTCTTCCTCATTCATTCCCATAGACCGGATCTGATGAATGGTAAATTCCCCGGTGGTCAGTGTTCCTGTTTTGTCCAGAGCAAGCACATTGGCTTTTGCCAGATTTTCCAGAGCGATACCACCTTTTGCGATCATGCCTGCTTTGGAAACCGCTCCCATGCCTCCAAAGAAGCTGAGAGGAACGGAGATCACAAGGGCGCAGGGGCAGGAAACCACAAGGAAGTTCAGTGCCTGATGGATCCAGCGCGCAAACCGCCAGCCGTCAAAAATGGGAGGAATCAACGCCAGAAGCACAGCGGCGACAACCACACAGGGGGTATAGTACCTTGCGAACCGGGTGATGAAGCTCTCCGTTTTGGAACGACCTTCCGTTGCCGATTCCATAAGAGCCAGTATTCTGGCTACGGTGGATGCGGCATATTCGCTCTGCGCTTCAATAATGAGAACGCCGGAAATGTTGATACAGCCGGAAAGAACGCTGTCCCCCGGGGTAACATCTCTGGGTTCGGATTCTCCGGTGATCCGGGCAGTATCAATGGAGGACGCGCCTTCCCGGACGATGCCATCCACAGGGATCCTCTGCCCCGGAAGAACTTGAAGTAAGTCCCCTTTTTGAACCTCCTCCGGGTCACATTCCACCACAGCCCCATCCTTCAAAACACAGGCAACATCCGGGCGCAGATCCATCAGCTCTGCCACAGACCGGCGGGAGCGTTCCACGGCGATGCTTTGAAACAGCTCGCCGGTCTGGAAAAACAGCATGACCGCACAGCCCTCAGCAAAGTCTCCCAAGGCAAACGCTCCCACAGTGGCTATGGTCATGAGGAAATTTTCATCAAACACCTGTCCTCTGCCAATGTTTTTCAATGCCTTCCACGCTACATCACCACCGCACAGCACCCAGACCAGCACCATAAGTATCTTCCCGGAGATGGTGAGCCAAGGGGCAAAGTCTCCGTGACTCAAAACCAGACCCAACAGGAATCCCCCGAGCCCCAAAAGAATACGGGTCAGCAGCTTTTTCTGCTTTCTTGTCATTTTACGATCACCTTACAGTTGGGGTCAACCTTGGTCACTTCCTTTTGCACGAGGGTCAACAGGGCAGCCATATCCGTATCATCCGCCACCACCAGACTGAGCCGGGAGGTCATAAAGGTAACAGTTGCTTTTTCCACACCGGGGAGCTTATTGATGGCTCTTTCCATTTTTGCCGCGCAGTTGGCGCAGTCCAGTTCTTCCATTGCGTAGCTTTTTCTCATTTTTCATTCCTCCAAATGTTCTTTTGCCATATCCAAAATGGTTTTTACATGATCATCCGCCAGACTGTAGCCCACCAGCTTCCCCTGCCGGCGGCTTTTTACCAGCTTTGCCTGCTTTAAGATCTTGAGTTGATGGGAGACTGCCGACTGGCTGGCACCAATGGTATCCGCCAATTCCTGCACAAAACGCTCTCCTTCAAAAAGAACGCAGAGAATACGGATGCGGGTCGAGTCCCCAAAAACCTTGAACAGCTCCGCCATGTCAATAAGCTGTTCCTCACTGC
>JAZNYB010000212.1:0-5578 GCA_045594185.1 Faecousia sp.
CATTGGGCAAAGCGTTCAATTCCTCAATTTTAATGTTGTGAGGATGGATCTCACAATATACGCCCAAATCATGGATCTCACGGGCAAGACGGAGGTTTTCCGTGCTGCCCAGATCCAGAATCACGATCATATCACGTTCCAATACACAAGGACCTCCCAAGCTGAGTTTGTACCCGGTTATTATATACCTCCCGCCAAAATTCGTCCAGAAATTTATAGAGTATAATGGGCCGAATCCGGGCTATTTCAAAAAAATTAAAAAAATAAGAAAAAAGTGCTTGCATTTTGTAAATGAATGTGGTAACATAATCAAGCTGTCACGAGGGGCAACCCGATGAGAGACGGTATGCGGCTGTAGCTCAGCTGGATAGAGTGTTTGGCTACGAACCAAAAGGTCGGGGGTTCGAATCCCTTCAGCCGTACCAAGCAAAAACCCTGTAATCTCAACGATTACAGGGTTTTTTGTTTTTTGTTGCTGGGTTTTGAAATCCCGCCAAAAGGTGTTTAGGTCAACAATGTCTCCCGCAACATTCGTATCGCGGTTGAAAAAACCTCTCGCAACAAACGGAATAATATGATACAATAGGGGTGGGAGGAATCTTCCATCCCCTTTTGTTTAACCCAGGAAATCTAATTTCATAAAGAACGGAGGATGATATATGTTTGCTATTATTTTGGTGATCATTTTTGCAGCAATTTCAGCGGCCTATGGTTCCTCGAAAGGGTACAGTGGTGCTTTATGCTTTATTGCTGGTTTATTTGGTGGGCTGATTGCCATTATAATCATTGCAATTCTTCCTAATAAAAAAGAGGAAAAACAGGAGCAAGAGTATGCCCAACGCCGAGCATCAGCGCAAAGCAGGGAAATTGCAGCGTTGAAAGAGCAAATTCGTGATTTAAAAGAGGCACAAAAAAGCAGTTGTGAAACTGACACACCAAAAGCAACGGATGCTTCCTCGCCAAACGCTGAACCCCCTCTGCAATCCGAAGAATTAACATCAACTAAAACATCAGTAAAAGAGGGGCGAATTGTTTGCAATAGGTGCTGGCATGAACAAGAGGAAACTCGTCAGGTTTGTTCTAACTGCGGCGCAAAATTCATTTAATTATTAAGGGACGGGAGAAAACCCGTCCCGTTTCCTTTTCGAGTGGGATTGGGTCAACGATTAGGTCAACAACAGGTCAACAAACTTGCGGTATTTCTCCTTGTATTTTGGGTGTGCTTCTGGTACAATAAAGATGTAAGAACTTAGCATTTCAGTGTGTTCCGGGTTTTCTGAAATTCGTACAGGGTGGGCCGGAACGGCCCTCTTGTTTTGCTACGAACCAGAAGGTCGGGGGTTCGAATCCCTTCTGCCGTACCACAAAAAGCGTTGTAACTTCAATGTTACAGCGCTTTTTGTTTTGTTGAAGGGATTAGAACCCTGAGAGGGTGAGCGGCGATATAAGGACAGGTTTATGCACTTATTTTCTTCTACCTCTCCATGCCACCGCCAGTGCGTAGACTCCCCCAAAGATCAGCGCTGCACCAAGAATCCGGCAGACAAGGTAAAACACCAATCCCGGACAGACAACCAACAGCACTCCAAGGCCCAGCGCAAGTACACCAAGCACCAACACAACCGCCATGGCCGCCTTGCTGAATTCCAATACAAACCGATCCAACGGCACCTCTCCCCTTTCCTGCATCTGCACATCACAGTATGCACAAAACGGCAGTGTGCAAAACAGAAACTCACTAAAAAACGGCAGACGGTCTTTGTAACCGTCTTCCGTTTCGTTTGTACTCTTTTCAGTTGCAGTTGCCGGAATCAATGTAAAACTGATCCATCTCTTCCTTTGTGGAGAAATTGGCCACATACATTTGATTGCCCATGGCTCCGGACAGGGCATCGGGGATACGCTCCACCATCTTCATATTGTCACGATACTTTTCCAACAGCTCATCGTGGCTCATCTTGAACTCTTTACCGTCACGACGGCCCATGAAAGCGCAGTAATAATGCTCGTTGTCAGGCTGCTCTGACCTGTCAAAGGCGATCATATCGGCCCAGATCTTATAGACGTTGGTGCTGTTGGCAAAGTTCATCATATCAGGGGTAAATCCGCCACAGGGGCGCATATTGACCTCCAGCGCGATCACTTCCCCCTTCTTGCCCAGGCCCTCATGGTCCTTGTTCAGACGGAAGAACTCAAAATGGACAAAGCGGCTGCGCACAACAAAGCTCTTCACAGTAGCGCGGCCAGCCTTGCGGACATCCTCGGGAAGCTCCTTGTGAATATAGTACAGAGAGTTGTCGTTGTTGTTGACCACTTCCATCAGGTTGGAAAGAGTTACATTGCCGGTTTCAAAGATGGGCTCGCCGTTGGAATCGATAATGGCATCGTAAGAGTTGACCAACGCGTCAATGAACTCCTCCATGATGTAGGGCACATCCTTGGGATAATCCTCGATAAAGTTCTCCAGATCCTTATCACTGGAAATCTTATATGTACCGGAAGCTCCCACACCGTTGTCCGGCTTGGCGCAAAGGGGATAGCCTACCTTCTTTACGAAGGCGCGGCAGCCTTCCAGATCATCCACCAAATGATACCGGGCCACGGGGATACCGGCCTTGGTGTAAAACTCCTTCATTTTGGACTTGTACTTGATGCGATCCATATAATCTTGCTGGAACCCGCTTGTAATATGAAAATCGGTGCGCAGTCTGGCATCCCGGGTCAGCCAATACTCGTTGTTGGATTCCAACCAGTCGATCCTGCCGTGCTTGAAAATGAAGAAGGCAACTGCACGATATACTTCGTCATAGTCCTCCATATTATTGACCTTATAGTATTCGTTCAGGCTTTCCTTCAGCTCGGGGAGCAATTCGTCGTAGGGCTGATCACCAATGCCCAGAACATTCATGCCGTTGTTTTTCAGCTCGCGGCAGAACTGCCAGTAGTTGGTGGGAAAATTGGGGGAAATGAACACAAAATTTTTCACAGCAGCGTCTCTTCTCTCTGTCATTACTTTTGAATTGGTTGAACATTTGCTCTCTTCCGGTTGGCTCATGCCTCCAGCAGTTTAGGAACGAAATAGGTCACCTGTTTATGCCACCAGTCCCAATCGTGGGCGCAGTCATGCCCCCAGTAATCGACCCATACGTTGATACTCTTTTCATGAAACAGCTGATCCAGACGACGGGTGGTATCGGGCATTTCCCAGGGACCCTGCCCCACGCAGATGATGCCGTGGTTTCTGTTATATTTTCCGATGAAAGGATGGTGATCGGGCATATTAGCCAGGAAATGCACCGGAGAGTTCTGATAAACCAACTCGTCCATGTAGCCATCAAAGCCGTAATCGGCGGTATAAATACCGCTGAGAGCCAGCAAACCGGTGAAAATCTCCGGGAAGCGGAAATACAGGTTGACCGCGTGGGTAGCCCCGAGGCTGCAGCCGAAGGCGGTGATGCCGGGGCAGCCTTCCCAGCCGTTACGCTCGCAGGCATCGGCCTGAATGAAGGGTGCAACCTCCCCGGTAATGTAGCTGATCCATTGCTCGTGGCGGCGGATGCGCCAGTAGGGGTCTCCATTCTTGTCCGACCAAGTTTCCTTATCAATGGTATCAATAGCATAGACCATGACCTGACCGGACTCGAGCCAAGGTGACCAGGTATCCACCATCTGATACCCCTCAAAATCAAAAAATCGGCCATCCTGGCAGGGAATGAACAAAACAGGAACGCCTGCATGACCGTATACCTTGCACTCCATATCCCGGTCCAGCGCAGGACTGTAATCCTTAAAATATCTGATTTCCACGGGAGCCACCTCTCAGTCCACGCCGTAAAGCAGGGTATTCATAAAAAACGGAATCTGCTGTTCCCAGCTTGCCTCGTTATGATTGCCGCCGGGGACAATGCGGCAGTCCAGATACACCCCGCGCTCCAGAAGCTTGGAGGCCACCTTGCTGAAGCGGTATTTCATATTGCTGTGGAATGGCATCTCACGGGAGCCGTAGTCCATATAGACCACCGTGTTGGAATCCAGCGGGGCACTGCTCAGCATCCGGTCCAGCTGCCGGGTGGCAAACCAGATGGAGGGGGACAGACTGGCAGCGCGGGAAAACACATGATTGTATTCCATGACCCCGTACAGACTCATCAATCCGCCCATGGAGCTTCCGGCCAGGAAGGTATGCTCCCGGTCGGAAAGGGTGGGATAATTCTCGTCAATTTCAGCCTTGAAGGTATGGATCAACCACTCCATGTACTCCCTGCCCTGTCCCCGGATCAGGCCGTATTCATGGTGGGAAAAGGTGAAGGGTGAATATTCCCGAAGACGGCCGTGATCGGGGCTGTGGTTGCACTCCACCGCCGCTATGATCAGGGGCAGCCGTGTCTCCTCCAGAAACTCAGCCATGCCCCAGCTTTTGCCGTAGGTAGCGTCCTCGTCGTAAAACACATTGTGTCCGTCAAACATATACAGGACCGGGTAGCGGGCATCGGAATCCTCCTCCGCTTCGTCCGGGACATAAACATACGCATTGCGCACCGCATCCCCGGTCAGTTCAGGGATGGTAATGCTCCATTTTTCAATCATCGGCAAGCTCTCTTTTCCGTGTAACAGAATTTTTAACAGTTTATCACAGCAAAGTGAGAAAGTCAATCTTTGGCACAGGGAAAGCACACCAAAAATTCATTCACCATCACAAAGCTCTCCCCACGTCCCGAAGGATGAAGGGAGAGCTTTTCCGCGTCATTAACGCTTTGCACTTTCTTTTTTCGCCCCACGGATGGGACGGGCCTTCAGCACTGCGGCGGTGCGGGCAGGGAGGTACAGCTCCACCACATGGCCGCCGTCCTTCTCCCGGGTGAAGTAGGACATATGCTCCACCAGATCCTGTCCGCCGTACTTCCCGTCGTCGCTGGACAGCTCCAGTGTATATTCCGCCGGGGCTTGAACGGGCACCGTCAGCCCGGTCTGGGAGCGATCCGGATGGAAATTGAACACAAACAGAAGCCCCTTACGCTCAAAGGCGATCACCTTGTCCTCATCATGGACCATTCTCAAGTCACCCATGTGCTGGGTGAACATACGGTGCTTCTTGGTCAGGGCAACCATATCGTGGTCAAAGTCGCCCAACCACTGATATTTCAAGAAGCCATTGTCCCGCAGGCTCCACTGGCGGCGGCAGTAGTGGAAGCTCCAGCCGTTGCCCTCACGGGGAAAGTCGATCCATTCGGGATGACCGAACTCGTTTCCCATGAAGTTCAGGTAGGCCTCTCCCCCGCCGGCCAGAGTGAACAGGCGAATCAGCTTGTGCAGAGCAATAGCCCGATCGATGACAGGGTTGTGACAGGCCTTGTCCATATCGGTATACATATTTGCGTCGGCCAGACGGAAAATCATGGTCTTGTCTCCCACCAGAGCCTGGTCGTGGCTTTCCACATAGGCCACAGTGTTTTCGCCAGGGCGGCGCAGACACATCTCCCCCCACATCCGGGAAACGCTCCAGTCCTCATCACGCGTCTCTTTGACAGTACGCACCCACATATCGGGCAAACCCATGCCAAGGCGGTAATCAAATCCT
>JAZNYB010000213.1:0-4891 GCA_045594185.1 Faecousia sp.
GGGTGTATTTGCCCTCGGGGAATTCGCCCTCCCGCATGCGGCGGAACAGATCGAGGCTTTCCTCCACAGGGCGGTCACGCCACGGGCTGCGGGCGGGAGTGCCCACATCGCCCCGGAACTCGCGGAACTGCTCCGGCGTCAGCTCGCACACATAGGCAAGCCCCTTGCGGATCAGCTCCTCGGCAAATTGGTAGGTCTTTTCAAAGTAATCAGAACCATAGAAGAAACGGTCTGCCCAATCGAAGCCCAGCCAGTGAATGTCCTCCCGGATGGCATCTACATACTCCGTGTCTTCCTTGGCGGGGTTGGTGTCGTCCATGCGCAGGTTGCACATACCGCCGAACTTCTCAGCAGTACCAAAGTCGATGATGAGAGCCTTGCAGTGACCGATGTGCAAATATCCGTTGGGTTCGGGGGGGAAGCGGGTATGGACAGTCTGACCGGCATAGCGACCGCCCTCGGCAATGTCTTCTTCAATAAAAGCATGAATAAAATTCTTGCTTTCAGTAATCTCAGCCATAATAAAAACATCCTCTCTTGTATCAGGATAAAAGTCAAAGTACATTATATACTAATTTTCCCGGTTTCGCAACTGTTTTATCCGGATAAAAAAGAACCATTTCTGAAATTCTCCCCCGCGCTTCTTGACAATCCCCTCAAAATATGAAAAAATAAGGAAAACAAGGCGAAGGAGCGGTTTTCCATGACAGAGCATAGCTTTCTTTCCGGGGTTTGTCCCCGCTGCGGCAATACCATTCAGGTTCCCGGGGAGCTGGACAGCTTTTCCTGCGTATACTGTGGACAGCGTTTGACCCCGGATAACCTCATTCCTCAGGAGTCTGTCAATGACAGTTTAACCCCGGATGAGCGAAAATCACTGACGGAAAAGCTGGCGAAAGCACTCCCCGGTGCTGTAACAAACCACCTGAACATCTTCAAGCACTTTACCAAAAAAGCATACCCCAAGTATTTTGAAAACTATCTGGATCAGTATCAGGTAACCTTTGAGGGGCTGATTCCCCTTTGCCGCGGTTTTCAGGGGCAGACCTCTGCCAAGGAGCTGGCTGAAAGAGTAATTGCCGCTCTGGACAAATGGGCAGAAGAAAACCGCAGCAAGCTGTCCTCCAAAGACCGTGTTCTGGACGAGATCAAGTATACCCTGTGTCTGCTGACTATCCCCGGGATCATGTCTTTGGAGCACAAAGCCTGCAGCACATTTTGTCACGCCCTCCATGATGCTTGGCTGACCGCTTACCCCGGGAACGATTTTCAGGTTGTGACCTATGAAAAAATCACAGAAGGCTTCCAGCCCCGGAAGCTGTGCTACATTACCACCGCCACCTGCCGCCAAGCGGGAAAACCCGATGATTGCCCGGAGCTGACTGCTTTCCGCTCCTTCCGGGACGGTTATTTGTCTGCCCAGCCCCATGGAGAGAGCCTGATCGGGCAATATTACGAGCTGGCACCGGGAATCTGCATGGCAATTGACCTGTGCTGTGACCCTGATGCCACCTATCCCCTTTTGTGGCAGCGGCATCTTGCCCCCTGCTATGAAGCCCTGAACCGGGGAGACAATGCCGCCTGTGAAAAGCTCTATACCAAAATGGTGGAGCAGCTTTCCACGCCGGGATACCTTTCCTCCATGAACAAACAATAACGATCATTCCATCGTGCCGACTTTTCAATTGCTTCTGCTCAACTTTTTTGGAGTTGGGCAGAATTTTTTTCATTTTACCATAGAAATTTGGGGAGAATGTGCTATAATGTAGGATAGGATTTTATGGACAGGAGGCGGAACATGGAATTTCCCGGCTTTTACGGCAACGAACAGCTAAAGCAAAACCTCTCTGCCGCCTTTGACCGTCAGCAGCCTGCCCACTTTTATCTGATCTCCGGACCTGCAGGCTCCGGCAAACGAACCCTTGCAAAGCTCATTTCCGCGGCCCTTCTTTGCAGAAGCGAAGAAAAAAAGCCCTGCGGCGTATGCAGCCAGTGCAGAAAAGCATTGAGCGGGAATCACCCGGATCTGATCACCGTGGATGACCCGGAGCATCAGACCATCCCGGTGAAGCTGGTGAGAGAAGCTGCCGGCGACCTCTTTATCCGTCCCAACGAAGGTTCTAAAAAGATCTATTATGTCCCCCGGGGGCAGGATCTGGGCATACCCAGTCAGAATACCCTTCTGAAGGTTCTGGAGGAGCCGCCCCATTATGGCGTTTTTCTGATCCTCACAGACAACCCGGACAAGCTGCTGCCCACAGTCCGTTCCCGCTGCCGGGAGCTGAAAATGCAGCCTCTGGACAAAAGCATCATGGAAGCCTGTCTTTTCCGGCAATTTCCCCAGGCAGACAAGGCATCCATCCGGGCAGCCATTGCCAGAAGCGGTGGTTGGCTGGGTCAGGCGCGGCAGCTTCTGGAAGCGGGAGACGCCTGGCTGGAACAAACAAGAGACTTTGCCCAGTCCTATGTCCGCAAGGATCGTCTGGCTCTGCTTCAGCTAATGACCTCCATGGAGAAAATGAAGCGGGATCAGCTTATCCCCATCCTCACCCAGTGGCAGGAGCTTTTGTCCTCCGCTCTGGTTTGCAGAAACGGTCTGCCACCTATGGATCCTCTGAGCAGCTCCCTCGCCGGCGCGCGCACCTCCAGAGAGCTGGCTGATGCTCTGGATGCTTTGACGCTGAGCATTGACAGACTGCGGGGCAACATCTCCCCGGGTGCTGTCTGCGGCGCGCTGATCTGGCAGCTCCGCTGAGCGCAATTACATTGATTCGCCCTTTCCGGGCAAAAGGAGTATATTACCATGAACGAAGAAAAGCAACTGGCCCTCTCGCCGGATATGGCAGGCGGCCCTATGGCACCGGATCCCAACACTCCTGTAGAGGTTGTGGATATTCAGTTCCGAACCGGTGCGAAGATCTACTTTTTTGATCCCAATGGCATCGTTGTTCCCACCGGTGGCCATGTGATTATTGAAACCACCCGTGGCCCGGAGTACGGCATCTGCACCGCCGGAAATCATACCGTCCCCTTCCGTCAGATCGTACCTCCCCTGCGGAAGGTGCTTCGCATCGCCAATGAGAGCGACGAGAGAACCCTGTCCTCCAACCGGGATAAGGAAAAGAGAGCCTTTGAGGTCTGTCAGCAGAAGATTTTGGAGCATAATCTTGATATGCAGCTTGTGTCCGCCGAGTACGCCTTTGACGGCAGCAAGATCCTGTTCTTCTTTACCTCCGATGATCGGGTGGACTTCCGGGAGCTGGTAAAGCATCTGGCAGGCATTTTCCGCACCCGCATTGAGCTGCGGCAGATCGGTGTCCGGGACAAGGCAAAGATGGTTGGTGGCTTGGGCATCTGCGGTCGCCCCTTCTGCTGCACGGAGTTTTTGGAGGATTTCCAGCCTGTATCCATTAAAATGGCAAAGACCCAGAATCTCAGCCTGAATCCCACCAAAATTTCCGGCACCTGCGGCAGACTGATGTGCTGCCTGAAATATGAGCAGGATGCCTATGAGGATCTGATCCGCAACAGCCCCAAGATCGATTCCTTTGTGGATACGCCCGACGGACGGGGAACCATTGTGGAGATCAACCTTCTGCGGCAAAAGGTGCGTGTTCGCATGGAGGAACAGCCGGAAATGATCGGCACCTATCACAACAGCGAGATCTGCATCCTTCGCAGCGGAAAAGCCAAGAAGAATGATCCCCCCATCCCGGCTGACCTTGCCCCCATTTCCGGCAGCGGCAAGCGTCCCCGGTTTGTTCCCACCACGGAAGAAGACAGCTCCATGCAGTTGGATCCCATCCGCTTCCGCTATCGTCCCGAGGATATTGTGGAAGAAGATGTCCACGAGGATGCCCCCGCTCCCCAGGAGATCCGCCGGAAAAAGCGGGAGCAGGAGCCTGTGGTCACAGAAGCCGCAGATGCCCCCGAACCGGAGGAAACCGAAGGTCGCAAGAATCACAGGGAACGCCGAAAGGGTCAGCGTCCCGGAAAGAAGCCCCGCCCGGAAGCTCCGCAGGAAGCAAAGCCTGATCCTGTGGAAACACCCAAGCCCTCCAAGGCTGAAAAGCAGCCCCACAAAAAGACAAAACCCAAGCCCAAAGCCGTAAAACCTGAGGGACAGCCCACCGAGGCAGGGGAAATTACCGATGCCCCCACTTCCCACAGCGGAAAGAAAAACCACTATCACCGCAGACGGAACTACCACCGCCCCAAAAAGCAAGGCGGCAGCTCCGGCGAATGATCCTCAAATATCCCCGGTTTGCTAAAATCAGCGAACCGGGGAGTTTTCATGGAAAAACCGGAACAGCATTTGCGCTGCTCCGGCTTGATATTTATGTGTTTCTTAATAGGCTACGCCCCAGTAGACCATCTTCTTGGCAGGCTTGCCGCAAACGGGACAGACATCGCCCAAATCTTCCTGTTTGAAGGGGATGCACCGGGAGGACATTCCGGCAACCTCTTTCATCTTCAGCTCGCAGTCCAGTTCTCCGCACCACATGGTCTTGACGAAGCCGCCGTTTTTCTCTTGCAGTTCCTTGGCTTCTTCCAAGGTGTGAGCCTCGTAGATATGGTCGGTCAGGTTCTTCTTTGCTCTGGCAAACATTCCCTGATGCACCAGCTCTAACTGTTCCTGAACCGCCTTTTCCAGCTCCTCCAGCTTGACCACGACCTTTTCACCATCGTTCCGGCGAACCAGCACACACTGACCGTTCTCCAGATCCCGGGGGCCGCACTCCACACGGACAGGCACGCCCTTCATTTCGTACTCAGCGCACTTCCAGCCCATGGAGTTATCGCTGTCATCCAGCTTAACACGGAATCCGGCAGCAATGAGCCGCTCTTTCAGACCGTTTGCCGCCTCCAGCACACCTTCTTTATGCTGGGC
>JAZNYB010000214.1:0-20822 GCA_045594185.1 Faecousia sp.
GCCCACAGAACGACATGGCTACGATCCGACTTTGTTCTGCCTACCGAAGCTCTGGTAGCCGACAAGCCCGATCCCGCCGCTGATGCTGCCGCGGCCGCCGCTGCCGCGCAGGGTGGTATGTATTGATAAGCCTAAAGTAAACCCATCCCCCATCCCGGTACGCGCCGGGGTGGGGGAGCTTTCCTTTTCAAAGAAAATTCCAAAAGGGGCTGTTGGGTTATTTCTTTTGTAGCGGTTTAACGAAATTCGGAAATTTTTATGTCCCGGATTGACAAATCTAATGAGGTAATGTATATTAGAATTGCAGCATAAAACTACACTCTATACTTTATGAGGTGATAATTATGTCAACCAATTTGTCCGCAACGGAAAAGCAGCTTTTGGAGTTGTTCTGGAATGCCGGCAAGCCCCTGTCCCGTCAGGAGCTTCTGGAGCGCACAGAAGGAAGAAGCTGGAATCCCTCCTCCATCCACCTGATCCTCAACAGTATGATCTCCAAGAATGTCATTCGCATCACGGATGTGGAAAGACGCTACGGTCGTACCTATGAGGCAATTGTCACCAGAGAAGACTATCTGGCGCAGCTTGTGGAAAACGCGCTGCCCGAAGCATCTCCCAAAGACCGTCTGCTTCATATGGTCGCCGCTCTGGTGCGCCGGGATGGGATCAGCGGCGAAACCATTCAGGAGCTGGAGGCTTTTTTGGCGCAGCAAACACGGTAAGACTCCGCCACTGACCTTTATCCATAAGCAGGGGAGAGAAATAAGCACCGTATGTTTAATATCGAAAACTATACTGTTGTGATGGCTGTCCTTTGGGCATCCGTTGCGATCCTTGCGGCAGCTCTGCTTTTGCGCCGCAGTGACCGCCCTTGGCTGGTTGCCTTGATTTTAGGTCTGGCTGTGCTTCGGCTGGCTGTTCCGATTCAGTATTTGGGGACTCCGATCATCCATGACTGGTGGATCTGGCCCAACATAACAAAGCTTTTAAGAACAGAGCTTTGGGACGGCTTTACCGTTAAAAACGCCCTTTTGTGGCTTTGGCTTTTGGGTAGCTGTATTGGGGTGCTGCGCCACATATGGCAAATGCTTTTGCTGAAAAGGGTCTGCAAGAGAGCCATCACCATAGAAAGCTCCGGATTGTACGAAACGACGGCTGCGGAAATGGGATGGAAAAAGCCCACCCGGCTGGCAGTCTCCCAGGAATTTTCCTCTCCCGTGTCTGTCGGACTGCTGCATCCCTGCATCCTGCTTCCCGGCTTTTATGAAGAATATTCTCAGGAGCAGCTTTCCTGTGTCCTTGCCCATGAGATCGGGCATCACAAGCGGAAGGATCTCTGGCGGCTGCAAGGGATCTCCCTTCTGAAATGCGCTCTCTGGTGGCATCCCTGTGTCTGGCTTTTGGCAGAAGCTTTGCGTAATGATCTGGAAATCCAGTGCGATAAGCTGGCTTGCAGAGAAATGGACGACACCCGGCGGGCAATGTACTATGGAACTGTCCTGCAAACGCTGCGGCTGAGCGGGAAAGCCCCTCTCTCCGGGGTGATGCAATTCGCGGGAAGGGAAGAAGAAAAAAGTCTGAAACGCCGTGTTCACATTGCCTTTGAACCCCTGAAAAAGCTGTCCAAGCGAACGGTTACCGCCATTGTCAGCCTTTGCCTTGTCACCTTCGTTTTATCCTATTTTCTGGTGTGGCAGCCTGCCAGTCATGCTCCAACAGATGGTCGCATAGAGCATGGATATACACGGGAGGAAATGGGCGGAGCAGACTGGGTGGAGGAAAACGAGGCAACCCCCTTTATTGTTTGCATCTTTGGTGAGTATCAGTATATGGAAAATGGTGTATGCACCAGAATCCTGAGCGAAGAAGATTTGCAGCTTCCCGAGTATTCAGATTTAGAAATTTATATTGTAGATGGAGGATAATATTATGAAAAGACTCATCGCTTGCCTTTTGCTGGCCTGCACACTGCTGACCCTCGTCCCTGCCGCTGCCTTTGCCACACCTGCTGACCCCGCTCCTGCCGCAGAAGAAAGGGCAAGCGAAACTGAATGGAGATACCGCGTTTATAACGGAGTGCAGCAGAAGCGGCTGTGGTCCATTACATATGGTATCTGGCTGACCGATTGGATCGACTGCTAAAAGGCGTGATCCTCTCTTAAGGGAAGGATCAAAAGAAACAAAAAAGCTGGGGATGGGCAAAACGCCTGTCCCCGGTTTTTATTGAGAACTAACAAAGGGATAAGGAAAAGGCACAGAATCCGGTGCGTGTGGCTCACGCTTCCAGCTCTGTGCCTTTCGTCTGTTGTATGCTCTGCTGTTTTCCGGCTTCCGGGTGGTGGGATTCCATTCGCCCCAAGTGCCCCTGCGCAGGCTGTCCAGCTTCCGTTTCTCTTTTTTGGAGAGCTTCTCATAAGGAACAAATTTTTCCATGTGTTGTCCTCCTGTTTGGATGGTAAATTCCGGGATGACCTCCCGGTAATATGATTATAGCAGAAAGAATGGCGTTTGTCAAAGGAAGAAAATGCCCTTTCGTGAACCCTGAAAACATCACGGTTTTAGGAGAACACGAAAGGGGCACGATAAAAATGCTGCCAATATTTTATGTAACAGGTCTTTAGAAGGTGGAATATCCGCTGCCGGAAACCAGAGCCTCCAGCCTTTCTCCTCTGCGGCACATGGGACACTGGTGAGCGGTATAGCTGGCGTAGTCAGGAAGGTCGGAAACCTTAAACAGGGCGTTAATGGGCATCGAGTCCTCTGTCTTTTCAATGGCACTATAGATGGCGGACAAGCCTACCACAGTGCCGCCGTAATAGCGCACGCAGTCCACCGCGCTTCTGGCGGAGATGCCGGTGGTAGCCGAAGCCATGAGGATCAGCACGTGCTTGTCTTTGAGCATGGGCCAGAGATTCTCCCGGAACAGAAGCTGCGCCTCCTGAGTCGTCTCCGGGGTAATGACATAGATGGTCTTGTGGGCGTTGATGGACATAAAGCCGGAGCGGGTCAGCTCCTGAGCAAGGCAAGTGCCCACCACCTGCATTCCGTCCAGACACAAAATGGTATCCACAATAATGTTGTTCACATACTGCTTTGCCAGAGCCTTTGCGGTTGCTGAGGCTTCGCTGAGGCGGGTCTTCTGGAAGGTCACATCAATATAATAGTTGATGTGGCTGTGGCTGGTGGCAAAATGCCCCTTGCATACCCGAAGGGCAACATCGCTTTTGAGAATGGGGAGCTTCACAAGATTCAGCATGGGCGTTTCCTCCAATCTTTAATTGCCTTTTAAGCGGTCTTTATTATACAACGGAGTATACGCCCGTAGCAAGTAAAAATCATCCGTCATAACAAACGATATTTTGATAAGGTTATTGTTAAAAATGACAAAGACTAATACGCTTTCAAAAGAGATTATAGAAACAAGGCTTCTCTCCGTCCGCCAGAGCATAAAATCTGGAGGACAGGCTGCCGCAAACCCGCGCGTATTCCTGTGAGTTTTTGATCTGATACCATGCGTTCAGCTCACAAAAAAGCTCGTCCACCTGCTCCAGATCCTGATGCTTCAACAAACAGGCAGCGAAATGGGCAGTCTTTTCCCAGCGTTCCGATGCCTTTTCCGTATGGGTATGGGCAAGCTCCAGATCCCCTTCTGCCGCAAGGTCAAAAGCGGCACGCAGCTCCTTTTGCACCTGCCCCACAGCTTGATCCAGATACCGGGCAGACCACAGACCCAGCCCCAACACCACCAGCAGGATCGCCACGCCCAGAATCAAATGATGTCTCACCGTGCTTCCTCCTTCTTCGCCAAATAGATCTTTCCGGATTTATCCACGGTAAACAGCAGCACATCCTGTAGCTTGCAGCCATGCCCCCGCAGGATATGCTCCAGCCACGCCCGGTTCTTTCCGGTGAGCAGGAGGTTGTCCTTCTGGAGCTTTCCGTCACTGATGACCGTAACCGGAAGATGCCGGGATGCCGGGTGCAAGCCTGCATCCTGTGCGCTGGCGGGCTGATATTGGGGAAAAGGGAACACGGAGATCTGCCCATTTGTCTCCAAAATGGCATATTGCACCTGCCCCAGATCCAAAACATCCTTTTCTCTCAAATGCTCCGTCAGCTCGTCCAAAGTGATTCTGGCCCTGCGCAGGTTCTGTGTCTGAATTTTCCCCTCTCCAATGAGGATCACCGGCTTTCCGCACAGAAGCCTGCGAAAGCGAACCCATTTTAAGCTGGCAACGGCGAGCAATAGCTGGATGCCTAAAACCGTCAAAATGGGGATCAGCCCGGACAAAAGGGGAATCCCGGAGTCCTGCATGGGAATGGAGGCGAGGTCGGCAATGAGCATAGTCACAACAAATTCCGCAGGCTCCATTTCCCCCAACTGCCGCTTGCCCATGAGCCGGACGACCAAAATCAGGATGAGATATAAAACGATGGTACGAAAGTAAGAAATCAGCATAAAAACCACCCTCCGGGTAGCATTTCCCGAAGGGTGGCATATTATGCTCGATCCCGTGACCGCACGGGCTTTGCGGTTTTTCTGTTTCGGCTGAGCGTTCCCTCTGTTGCTGACGGGATATGCTTCTACGGCAAATCCTAAAGAAACATTGCCATATACAAAGGATAGCTGTCCATCCGCTCTGTGCCGCCTATATTCTTGGCAGACAGCTTGATGCCATGTTTGACCAGACCTCCTTGCAGCAGAACATCCATAGACTTTGCCTTGGTGTTGTCCGCAGACTTGACCTCTATGGCAATAGCCTGTTTGTTGCGGCGGATTATAAAGTCAATTTCCAATTTGGAATCCCGCTCATAATAAAAAAGCTTTCTTCCGCCCTTGGCTAAAATATCGGCAATAATATTTTCGTAAATCGCACCCTTATAGATACCCAGATTGCCGTCAATAATATCCGCCTGAGAACCGTCTTCCAGCATAGCCATCAGCAGACCAGTGTCCCGCATATAGACCTTGAAGACATCCTCCCGGGCGTTTCCCTCCAAGGGAAGCTCCGGAAGACCTAAGTTGTAGCAGAAGTTAATGATTCCGGCATCGTAGAGCCACATCAGGCTTCCGCCGAATTTCTTGGAGGTTCCCCGCTTTTCTACCACGCTGTACTGGAATTTTTTGTAATTCTTGGCGAGCTGCTTGGGGATAGACAAAAAACAGGCTCGTGCCTTGGCTTTTTCTGTGCCCTTGGCATACTTGGCAATGTCGTCCTCATAGTCGCTGATAATGCCCCGTTGCAGGCGCAGAACCTTTGCAAAGTCATGGGTGGTTACAAATTCCTGCACCACCTTGGGCATGCCGCCTACAATAATATACTCTTTGAAAAGGCTCATCATTTTCTCGTGGATAGCGGCAGGCACTTTTTCCTTGCATTCAAAATAACTCCGAAGATCCGCAACAGAGCTTTCGCTGATACCGTTTGCCCAAAGGAATTCTTCAAAGTCCAGAGAATACATTTCCAAATGCTCTACATAGCCCACCGGAAAGGATGGGACTTCTTTATAGTTGATCCCAAGCAAAGACCCGGATGCGATCACATCAAATCTCCCATCCTGTGCCAAGAATTTCAAAGCAGTTCTGGCATTGGGGCAATGCTGAATCTCATCCAAAAAGAGGACTGTTTCATAGGGTTCCAATTCTGCCCCTGTGACACGAATGGAAATTTGCTTAATCAGATTGTCTACATTCAGATCGCCATCAAAAATTGCCCTGTAGCCGGGGTTTTCAATGAAGTTGATGTAGGTATAATGCTTATAATTCTCTCTGGCAAACTTGTCAATGATATAGGTCTTGCCAACCTGCCGGGCACCCTTGACCACCAGACACGTCTTGTCCTGCCGCTGTTTCCAAGCCAGCAGTTCCGCTTCAATTTTTCGTTTCAGCATAGGGAAAACCTCCTTTTGTGCCTTTATTGTAACACATCCGAAAGGGTCATTCAAGAAAAAGCTGTAAAAAATCCACGAATAATTATATCATCTTGCCGATTTTAGGCACGAATAATGGTGCTGCTAGTCGTTTTTCTCCTATCAAGCCTGGGTATCCGCAAATTTATGGAGGGCGCACTGTATAGAATCTTTCTGGTCATATTGCGGTATCGTTATTTACTCGCCAGAAAAAACATATTATTTTCCCACAAAAAGGCGGATGCTGTACTGCACCCGCCATAATGTATCGTTGTTGATAATCAAATGTACTGAATCTTCAAAGAGCCAAAGCAATTTTCCCCGGTGAGGATGATGGGCTTGCCGTTGGGGTGGGGTGTTCCCACGGTGCTGGTGGAGCAGCCCGCCTTGTCCAGCTCGCCCTCTACGATCTTGAATCGGGGAGGAACAAGCAAAACCATGGAGCTGAACGCCACATCGAGCTGGAGGGCGCAGTCGTCGCTTACATCTCGGCAGCTCTGCAGATCCAGAACCAGAGAGCCGAAGGCAACCTCTACCTCGCCGCCCCGGAAAATGTCCTCACAGACCTCCACTCGGTCAGAGCAGAAGGCGTATTCCGCCCGGATCCTGCCGTCAGCGGAGCTGCATTTGCGGGTGGGATTCTCCCGGGTCGCCTGGGTGCCGTCCTTAAAATTTACGACACGGTGAAAGCCTGCCTTCTTCTTTTTGCCAAAGCGACCAAACAGCAGGCTAAGTCCGGTGAGGATCAGGAAAGCGGCAACCACCAAAGGCCAGGTGACCAAAGGAGGAATGACCGAAAGGTTTACCAGCAGGAAATACAGACCCAGAAGCATGCAGCTTACGCCAAACAGAGAAAAGCCCTTGCAGCTTGAAAGTCCAAAGAACATAATGGAAACCGGCCACAGGATCTCCCAAAAGGTCACATCCCAATTGCACAGGTGGGATGCCAGATACAGTCCGCCCAGAGCAACCAGGAAAAGCGCGCTCAAAATGCCGCTGCCGAAGTTTGACCAGTCCCATCTCCAGCTCCAGGGCTGTTTCCCCTCCTCCGCGCCTTCTACGATGCCCTCCTTCACCTCATCGGGTCGGGCATTGCGCAGTCCCAAAAGCTCGTCAGTGGTAATGCGGAAAACCTCTGCCAGCCGGGGAAGCAGTGTCACATCCGGGCAGGACAGGTCATGCTCCCATTTGCTCACCGCCTGCGCAGTCACGCCTAACTGCTCTGCCAGTTGCTCCTGGGTCATCCCCATGCGCTTGCGATAATAAAAGATCCGCTTGCCCATGGTCATGTTCATAGTATTTTCCATAAAGGTTGCCTCCTTTGTTTTTGTGTGCCTTTACTATGCCATAAATCTTCAAGAAAAGCTATCACTTATTCGTTGAAACTCCCGATTTTCTATTCAACGGTAGGTTGGATGGGGCGTAGCCACACGGTTGAGTGGTATTTATGAGCGGTTTGGAGCGGGTAAAACAGGACGATGCGTTTACACAAAAAATTTCTTGCGCAGAGATTCCCGCAGGGGCTTTACAATGGCGATCACGATCAGCATCATCCCCACAATAAACAAGGGAACAAGGGAACATACAGACCAGGAGATCGCCTTTCCCGTTCCAAAGGTCAGCCAGATGAAAAACTCCAGAAGGGAGGTCCAGACACCCAGAGCGATCAGTCCGCCGCCGAAGATGTACAGATACCCCTTCCGCACATACCGGCAGAGAGTGACCGCCGTGGTTATGATAAGACCTAAAACCATTACCACAGGAAAAGCGAAGGACAAAAACCAGCCCCCCTGATTATACAGATCAACATACAAAAGATACACCAGCACCCCGGCAAAATCGCAGGGCACGAAAATCACCGGATTGGGATCGTGAAACCAAAAAGGGAAGGCAAAGACCAAATATCCCAGTGCCACACCGCCCAGCACATAGCCCGACCAGCTTACATTTCCGTAAAATATTACCTCCGCAAGCAAGGGCAGCAGTGCCAGAAGGGCGCACAGCACCGTCACCACAAACAAAACGCCCTTGGGGTTAAAGGCTTCGGATTCAAATTCTCTTTTGGGATAAGTGGGAAGCCCCTCCTCCTTGGGAAGCTCCGGGTGGTACATCAGGGTATCACACAGGGGGCATCGCTCCTGACCAGGGGATACCTTCACCCCGCATTTCATACAATACATTTTATTCCCTCCCTCTTGCGTTGCTTTCTGCCTGCACCCGCAGCCCCAGCTCCCGGAAGACCTCATATATTTCCGGCTCAAGAAGGGGCTCTTGGATGTTGCGGATCACATTGAGACAAAGCCTGCCGCCGTAGGTGATGGCGGAGGTGTTGTAGGGCGCGCTGGCCTGAGAGCCAAGGACAAAATCCATGCGGCGCACATATTGGGAGAATACCTCCGGCACTTGCGCCAAGCCCAAATTGGAGAAGCAGAAGCAGGACTTTTTCTCTCCCACCGCGTCGAAAACGGTTTTCATAACAATGTTCTTCAAAAACAGAGGGGTCATGCGAAGAAGCAACGGCTTCTCGTCTCCCACATTGGTGGCGATCATGGCCGCCATATTTTTTGGGGTGATCTGCAGCTTCATCTGGTGATGAACGATGGCGCACAGCTCCTCGAAGTCATATTCCCCCATGCGGGGATCGATCCCCGGCGTAGCATAGAGGACGAAGTTCCTAAGGGTCTGAGAATCAAAGAGCTTCCGCAGATTCACCGGCACATTCACCTTAACGGGGCGGTATCGTTTGGGGTTTGACACTCTCTTTTCCTGCACCCTCACAGCCGCCCGGAGCAGTGCCGCAGTCAAATAGGCGGTGACGGTAATGCCCCGCTTTTTGGCTTCGGCTTTGATTTGGTCGGCATCCAGAAGGAATGTGGTGTTGACCTTAAACCCATCCGGGTCACGGGTTCCACGGATTCGGTAGGCATCGGTATCCTTCCGGGAAGCGGGCTTCGGTCCTTCATGGCGAAGGAAGCTGTCCTCCAGCTCCCGCTGGGTGGGTTCCTCCAAACGGTCTAAAACGCCGTTTTCACAGGGGACGCAGCAGCCGTATTTCTGCTCCAGATATTCCGTGACCAGAGTTTTCAGGAAGATCAGCCCGCCGTTTCCGTCCGTAAGAGCATGAAAAAACTCCACGGCTATGCGGTTTTCGTATACGATCACCCGAAAGGCGCACTTGCGGATGTCGTCGAAGGGAAAGCGCGCCAAAGGATAGGGCTTTTCCTCCAAAATTTCCGGGGCATGGGGGATTTCCTCCAAATAGTACCAGAAAAACCCCCGGCGCAGCCGCACCGCAATGGAAGGAAACCGCCGCACCGTCACATCCAAAGCGGATTTCAGAACCTCTTTGTCTACCGCTTCCCGCAGGGTGGCAGACAACCGGAACACATTGCTCCAATTCCTTCTCCGGGCGGCGGGGAAGATCTTTGCCGCGTTGTCCAGCTTCATCCAGCGGAGCTTCTTTTGGTGGGGAATGTGAGAGTGGACAAACCGCCGGATCTGGTCAAAATCTCCTTGATGCTCCTTCAAATTGAGAAGCACATAGCCATGCCACATTCCGGGAGTCACCACCAGCTCGGACCGGCAGCCCGCAGACAGCAGTTTTTTGTGAAGCTCTGCCGCGTCATCCAGCATAACCTCGTCTCCGCCGGCAAAAATCAGACTGGGGGGCATCCGGCTCAAATCCCCAAAAAGAGGGGACAGCAGGGGATCGGATTTGGCTTTCCGGTCTGCTTCCGGGTCGCTTTCCGTAATGGGGTAGCAGTTCTTTCCCTGTTTTTTTGCTCCGTACACATAGCAATCGGCGTAGTATTTCAGCCGCGCTTTGGTCATGTAGGGGTCGGCATCCTCGTTTTTTTCATAGGAAGCCCCGGAGAGAGTCAAGTCCGTCCAGGGGGATATGGCAAGGATCCCGCCGGGAAGCTGCCAGCCCTTTTCCTTCAGCTTCAGGCACAGGCTGTAGCAAAGTCCTCCTCCCGCGCTTTCCCCGCACAAAAGGATCTGTGAAGCATCATAGCCGTGGGATAAAAGATGGCGGTATCCTTCCACGGCATCCTCCAAAGCGGCGGGGAAAATATGCTCCGGAGCGAGGCGATAGGCAGCGCAGAACACCCGGATACCGCATTTTGCCGCCAAAACAGAGGCGAACCCCTTGGCGTAATCCAGCCCTCCGGCGGCGTATCCTCCACCGTGAAGATACAAAATGACCCCGGCAGACACCGTATCTCTGGGACAAACCATAGAGCAGGGCAGCCCGCCTACGGTGGTATCTTCAAAGGAAACATCGTCTCTTTGCCCGATGGACATAAACCTGCCCAGCTTTTCCTGCCCCTTCCGGGCAACGGAAAGGGAGCAGTTGTCCAAAAAGGGCTTCATCAGGGACATCTGACCGCGCAAAAATTTCGTAACAGCTTTCATAGAAAGCTCCTTCCAAAGTAATAGGAAAAAACAGGAGTACAAATTTATGTGCCTGTCGGCTCATAAATTGGAGTGAAATTCGCCTTGCGGCGAGTGAAATATTTGCTTCGCAAATGTGAAATTGCTCCTTCGGAGCAGTTGTGGTGTCCCCTTGTGGGGACGGATTGAAAAAATTTTGTGCGGAGCAAATCTGCAAACAGCTCGACAAACCAAAATTTTGGGATCCATTCCCTGTAGGAACACCTCACTTCACCGCCAAGCTTCTGCAAGCAGCAGCCAATTCTCCCAAGGTGCTGCAAGGTACCATGGAGCAAAGGGCTTCCATGGTCTTAACACTGCGAAGGTACTGCCATTTCTCCGAGGGGATGGGGTTCAGCCAAAGGACTCGTCCCGCCATAGCTTTTGCTTTCAAAAGGGCGGCAACTGCCCTGTTTTGGTCAATGGTCTTGGTGTCCGACAGGATCAAAAGGGTGGCAGAGGCAGTCAGGGGAGAGGGCTTCATGGTACACAGGGCATCCAGCGCGGTACCCAGATCCGTTCCTCTGCCGTAAAGCCCGGAACGCTTCACATAATCCCGGAACTTGTCCATATCCTCCAGAGCAAAGGCATCCGCCTCAAAAATGGTTTCCGAGAATAAAAAGGTTCGGGAGCTTTCAGATACCTGATTTAAGGACTGGATGAAGCGCAGAGCGAACTCGGAAAACTGCATCATTGACCCGGACACATCGCACAAAAGCACCAGGCTTCTCCGGCGGTGCCGCTTTTTCCGATATTGCAGGCGGTAGAAAGAGCCTCCTGTTTCCAGCCCCTTGCGAATGGTGCGGCGGAAATCCAGCTTGCCGCTGTGACCCCCTCTGCGCCGTTTGGCTGTCAGCTCTCCGTTGATCTTCCTGGCTACGGACTGGATCAGGTCGATGGCTTTGGGGATCTCCGTATCCTTAAAGCGGGAAATGTCCCTGTACAGCATCCCCAGCTCCGGGTCGGCGGCTTCTGCCCCCAGTCCCGCATCCTCCATCATCATTTGCTGCTCCAAAATGGCTCTGGCAAAGACGGAGTGAATAAAATCTCCGTAAAGCCGGGGATTTCTTTGGGCGTTGTCCCGATATTTGTCCATAAACCGCTGAAGTCTCTGCCGTTCCTCCTCGGGCATGGAGGCATAGGCTCGCCACTGGTTTTCGTCCAGCTCCACGGGAGACTCCCGAAAGCTCTCCTGGGCTTCTCTGCGGATCTGCTCCTCCTGAGCTTCCTGTCGTGCGGTCTGCTCAGCCTGTTGGCGCATGGCTTCTTCCGTGATGAAAAAGCCTTCAAAGACCCGGTCAAAGGCAAGCTGCTCCTCCCGGGATTTGGCAAAAACGGTGCGCAGAGCTGTTTTGACCAAATCTTTGTCCTCAAAACCCAGCTCCATCAAGATCCGGGCGGCATCGGCAGTCTCCATAGGGCCAATGGGAAAGCCCTCCAGCCGCAGCATCCGGGCAAAGGCGGACAGCTTTTCCAGATAAACTGCCGGCTCACCCATGGGAGTGTCCTTCGCAGTGACCCCCATGGGCACAGCTATGGACAGGTTTTTCCAGAGCTTCTTCCATCAGGGCAATATCATCGTTGTTTTTCAGCACGAAGCCCGCCGTACGCCGCAGGGCATCGGGGGTCAGCTCCCGGACACCCAGAGCATCCAGAGCCGCCGCCCAGTCCAGAGCCTCCGCAATGGAGGGTTTTTTCAAAATGGATTCGTGGGAGCGGAGCTTGCAGGTCGCCACAGCCACCTGAGCGCACAGCTTGTCGTCCACATGGGGCAGCTTGGCTCTTAAAATGGCAAGCTCCTTTTCCATGGTGGGATAGTCAATGTGCAGATAGGCACAGCGGCGGCGCAGAGCCTCGGACAAAGGTCTTGCCCGGTTGGAGGTCAGCACCACAAAAGGAGTGGAGCGGGCTTTGATCGTTCCGATTTCCGGAATGGAAACCTGCATATCGGAAAGCAGCTCCAGAAGGAAGGCTTCAAATTCCTCGTCTGCCTTGTCGATCTCGTCAATGAGCAGCACCACAGGCTTTTCTGAGCGGATGGATTTGAGCAGGGGTCGCTCCAAAAGATACTCGTCACCGAACAGGGAGCGGGTCAGGGTGTCCTTATCGGTGCTGTTCATGTTCACCTGAATGGACAGAAGCTGCTTCTGGTAGTTCCACTCGTAAAGAGCCTTGCTTTCGTCCAGACCTTCGTAGCATTGCAGGCGCACCAGCTCCCGATCCAAAACCGCAGCCATGACCTTGCCGATCTCCGTCTTGCCTACGCCGGCGGCACCCTCTACCAGAAGGGGTCTTCCCAAGGTCAAAGCTACAGCCAGCACCGCAGCCATGGTGTCGTCATAAATATAGCGCGTTTCATCCATTTTCGCTTTCAATGTGGTAATATCCATAAACAGCCTCCTTGAGGGGGATGGTTTTGCTCTGATTATAGCAAAAAATCCCCTTGGTTTCAATAGGCACGAAAGCAGGAAAACCGCCGTGCCGGGTTGTTGTGGAGCGGTGTCAACAGCCGTGCTTTGGGACTTGCAAAAACCAAAAAACTATGGTTTAATAAAAGTATCAGACACAAAGGAGAGATCAATATGGAAAAGATATTTCCCAATATGTGCAGCAAGCCGGAAAAGGTCAAAGTCATTCTCATTGCCATCTTTTGGCCCTTGCTTTTTGTTCTTCTTCCCATGTATATGCCCTTCATCGGTCTGGGGATCTGGGAGCAGCAGGAGATCAGTGTATGGCTGGAGATCGGATATCATGTTGCCAACTGTATTTTAATGCTCTTTCTGATAGGCGGCTATCTGAAGGAAGAATGGTTCATGGTGACGGCCGATAAACGGTTTTATCTGAAGCACATTATTCTCACCGTTGGTCTGATGGTGGTGGCGGAGCTGGGACTGCTGGGCGCAATGTCCTTTTACAACTTCAATACCGGATATGCCTTGGAGGGTCTTCCGGTGGTGGAGATGATTATCAGCCATACTCCCTGCTACACGGTTACGCTGGAGCCTGTTTTCGGAACCATTGCCCTGTCGGTTATCGTCCCCATCAACATCTGCGCTTTGTTCTATTGTCTTGGCTTTGCGCCGGTGTGCTACAAAAAGCCTTGGCTTGCCTACTTATGTATCATCTTTCTCACCCTGATTCCCCCTGTTGTGAATATTCTCTGGCGGGGCGAGGCGGAGTTTTACCTGTGTGTTTACCTTGCCCACCTGCCCATCCATTTGCTGGCCTGCTGGTCCTATCAGAAAACGGACAATGTGTGGACACCTCTGGTATCTCTGTGGCTTATGAATCTGCTGACCTCCGTTATACAGATCCTCCTGTTTCAGTAAGCCTTGCACAGCAGGAAACAGAATATCTTTGCTTTTTGGGAAATTTACAGATAATATTTCAGCCGTCAGTATTCCACCCGGGACACTGACGGTCTGTTTTTGTTTTTAGAGTATAGTGTTTTTTACAACACAGCAGCTTGTGATGCCGTAGTACGAAAAGCAGGAAAGAGCCTGTTCGCTGATCCGCTCTCCGCATACCAGAATGGGAACAGCGGGTGGGCAGCCTATGGTGGGAACTGCCAAAACACGCCCCAGGCATTTTTCTGCCGGAAGGATCTCGCTGTCAGAAATCACGGCATCCCGCACAGACAAGATCCGCTCCCCGCGCAAAAAGGAGGGTTGCTTTTCTTCTATGGGTGTCCGGGGAGGGACTTGACAAAGGGCTTTTTCCAGACGGTTCAGTCCTTCCGTGCCGATTTCCGGTGTCGGCATCAAAACCAGATAGTCCCTGTCGGCAAATTCCGGCTCTATATTCTGCTCCCGAAGAAGCTCCCCAAGTTCAATGCCGGTGTATCCGTAGGGCTTCGTGTCTATGGTGAGCTTCAGAGGCTCTTGTCCATACAGGGCATAACCACACTGCCGCAGACGCTCTTTTACCCCATCCACCTTGGGGAGGAACGCGCTTAAACGGCGGGTATGCTCCTCCAGATATAAATTCCCCCTGTCCAAAGACTGGAGAATCAGGTAAGACGGACTGGTTGAGCCAAACAGTGCCAGAGCGGATTTTACCTGATCCCCAAAGGCTTCTGCCATAGCCCCGGACAAATGCAGATACGCGCCTCCGGTGAGTACCGGCAATGTTTTGTGAGCGGAATCGCAGCATATATCGGCACCCAGCTCCACAGGATGCCGGGACTCCGGGAGAAATTTCAAATAAGCACCGTGGGCGTTGTCCACCACCAGCAGCACACCGTATTTATGGCAAACCGCAGCCATGGAGGATATATTCGCCATGTGCCCCAAATAGTCCGGGCTGGTCAAATAGACTGCCGCCGGCTTTTCCGTCTGCAAATATTCCTCCAGCTCCTCCGGTGTCAGCTCGCAGGAAAGATAGCTTCCGTTCACACGAGGGTACAGCCATGTCACATCCAAGCCCAGCAAAGCCACTGCGGAAAGAAAGGCTTTATGGGCGTTTCTCCCCGCCGCGATCAAGGGCTTTCGTCCCTGCCGTCCGGAATACAGCAATACCAGATACAAAATGGCACGAATACACTGAGAAGAGCCCTCTGTGGAATAAAATGTCCTGCAGCCAAAAAGGGCGCTTGCGTTGGCTTCACTTTCGGCAATGATCCCCCCGGCTTCATATAAGCTGTCCGCTCCGTGGATCTCTGTGATGTCCAGTTGTTCCATTCCCAGATACTGTACGCCCTTATGTCCCGGCATATGCAGCCGCAATTTTTGGCTTTCCTCATACTCCCGAAGGAAATCACAAATGGGCGTATCCATATTATTCGCCCAAAGCCCGGGCTGCCGCTACCATAATGGCGCACTCCATGCGCTTGCGGAAGAGCTTGCAGCCGTATTCATAAACACCGGTAACACTGCCTGTGGCGTGATAAGCATTGGCGGCACAGCCCCCGGAGCAATACAATCTTGCCCAGCAATCCCGGCACTGGGGATGGGCATAGACATTGCAGGCGGCAAATTCCTTCTGGATCTCAAGGTTGGTAACGCCATCCCAGATGTTGCCCAAAAGGAACCGTTCCTCTCCCACAAACTGGTGGCAGGGATACAGGTCGCCCCAGGGAGTGACAGCCATATACTCCGTTCCGCTTCCGCAGCCGGAGATCCGCTTGTAGATACACGGGCCGCCGGACAGGTCGATCATGTAGTGGTAGAATGTAAAGGGTCTTCCTTCCTTGTCCCGCTTCAGCATCAGCTCTGCCAGCTTTTCGTATTGCTCCATGACAATGGGCAGATCTTCCTCTGTCAAAGCGGAGGGATCACCTTCGGCGCAAACCACCGGCTCCATGCTCAGCTCGTTGAAGCCCAGATCCAGCATGGTCTGGATGTCCTTCAAAAAATCAGGGTTGGCATGGGTAAAGGTTCCCCGCATATAGTATTCTTTTCCCCCACGGGCTTCAACAAATCTTTGGAACTTGGGGACGATCTTCTCCCAGCTTCCCTTGCCGGCGAAATCCACACGGAAACGGTCGTGGATCTCCTTCCGACCATCCAGACTCAGAACCACATTGCCGCACTCCCGGTTTGCCCACTGGATCACATCATCGTCCACTAGAACACCGTTGGTGGTCAGTGTGAAACGGAAATGCTTTCCCCTTTCCTTTTCTACACTGCGGGCATAGGCAACCAGATCCTTGACCACCTGAAAGTTCATCAGCGGCTCTCCACCAAAGAAGTCCACCTCCAGATTCCTTCTGGTGCCGGAATGCTCCATAAGGAAGTCCAGGGCCCTCTTGCCCACCTCATAGGACATCACGGCTCTGTCTCCATGATATTTTCCCTGACTGGCGAAGCAGTAGGAGCAGTTCAGGTTGCAGGTGTGCGCCACATGGAGGCACAGAGCCTTCACCACGCCGGCGGTCTTTTCCTTCAGCTTGCCTGCCACGGGTTCAAAGCTGTCAGGAGCAAACAGCTTTCCTCCGTCTTTTAAGCTCTGAACCTGTTCGTAGCACTGGGCAATGTCTTCCTTTGTAATACCCTCACGACCTGCGTATTTTTCCTCCATTGCGGCAAGGAGGCTTTCTTTGCTGCTGTTTTCAAACAGAGCGATGATGTCGTATGCCACCTCGTCCACCACATGAACCGAGCCGGAGCAAACATCCAGTACGATATTGTAGCCACCTTGCTTATATTGATGAATCATCTTCTTTTCTCCTTTATGAAAAAATGCCGCCGATCCCGGCGGCATTTACGATATGAGATTACTTGCTTTCCTTGGTGTTCTCACACTGCTGATTTGCAATGCCGCAGCTGGTCTTGCAAGCAGACTGGCAGGAGGTCTGGCACTCGCCACAACCACCGTTCTTTGCGCTGTCGCACAGATTGCGAGTCTCGATCGTCTTGATATGCTCCATGATTTCACCTTCTGTTTCAAGAATTTACGAAATAAGTTTAACATAATGCTTTTTGTATGTCAATCCGTAAATTATATTTTTCACGGGAGGTGTATGTTCCAACTTCTGCTTTAACATATACTAAGGCGGGGTAACGGCATTTCCTTTTGCAATTTCGCTCAGGGAATGGTATCATATACTATGAAGATGAAAATGGGTATTGGATGTTAACCGGACGACTTCAATCCAGAGAGGTACATTATGCATAATTTTATCTATGAGCTGGCATCTCCATTATTCAGCGGCATTGAGCCGGAAAACCGGGTCGCCATTCTTAGCTGTATCACTTATCACATAAGCACCTTTTCCAAGGGCGAGGTCGTGGCTTTGGAGGGTGAAAACCTGAAGCACATCGGGCTCGTTTTGTCCGGCAGTGTAGATATGGTCAAGGAAGATCTTTGGGGCAACAGGACCATGCTGGTTCGCGTAAAGGAAAACGAAGTGTTCGGAGAAACCTTTGCCTGCGGGGAGGATAACACTTCTGTGGTGACATTTCTGGTTTCCCGGGAGGCAAAGATCCTTTTTATGCCCTTTGACCGGGTCATGCGAAGCTGCACCATGGCTTGCCGCTTCCATCATCAGTTAATTGAAAACATGGTGCGTATTCTGGCGCACAAAAACCGGGAGCTGATGCGTAAAACCGAGATCGTCTCCAAACGAACCATTCGGGAAAAGCTCTTGGCTTACCTCTCCGTACAGGCGCAATCACAGAATAGCCGGTATATCGAGATCCCACTGGGGAGAGTGGAGCTGGCGGAATATCTCTGTGTTGACCGCAGCGCGCTGACCAGAGAGCTGGCAAAAATGAAGGAAGACGGACTGATCGACTACGACAAGAACTGTTTCCGTATTTTGTAACACCTTTTTCAACCCCCTGAATGATGTGACATTTGCAACATCATTCAGGGGATTTGTTATATATAATCAAGACAGAAATCAGAAATTTGATCACAGGAGGGATTATTATGCTGGATGGATGCCAGGGAAAACCCCGTACACCCACGATCATCGAAAAAACCTGCCCCCGTTGCGGGTCGTTGATCGAGCTGTTCTCCATTGACACCCAAATGCCCTGCGAAAACTGCGGATTTATCGCTTATAACGATACCCTTAGCTGTGTGCAGTGGTGCAAGTATGCAAGAAAATGTGTCGGAGACGAAATGTATGAGCATATGATGGAAATTGCCGCTATGCAAAAAGAGCAAGCCGCCCGGGAGCGGCAAAGAAAGGAGAAAACCGCATGATCAGAAGAATCATCACCATTGACGAAGAAAAATGCAACGGCTGTGGTCTGTGCGCCAAAGCCTGCCACGAAGGTGCCATTGGCATGGTAGACGGAAAAGCCAAGCTGCTCCGGGAGGACTATTGCGACGGCTTGGGAGACTGCCTGCCCGCCTGCCCTATGAATGCCATTTCTTTTGAAGAACGGGAAGCCCCCGCCTACAACGAAGCCGCTGTGCTGGCGGCGAAAAAAACCAAGGAAGCCCCGCTGCCCTGCGGATGCCCCGGCTCTGCCTGCCAGAGTATCCCCTGTTCTGCTTCCAATGCCGAAGCTCCTGTCCCCAGCCGGCTTACCAACTTCCCCATTCAGATCAAGCTGGTCCCCACCAACGCCCCTTACTTAGACGGTGCCCACCTGCTGATTGCCGCTGACTGCACCGCCTACGCCTACGGAAACTTCCATCAGGACTTTATGCGGGACAAGGTGACGCTCATCGGCTGCCCCAAGCTGGATGGTGTGGACTATTCCGAAAAGCTGACCCAGCTCCTGAAGCACAACAACATTAAATCCATTACCCTTACCCGCATGACCGTTCCATGCTGCGGCGGACTCAGCTATGCCATAAAAACCGCCGTAGAAAACAGCGGCAAGAACATTCCCCTAAATATTGTAATCATCAGCCCCGACGGAAAAATCATGGGATAAAGGAGAGGTGACCATGTTTTGTTTTCAATGTGAACAAACCGCAGGCTGCAAGGCTTGCGCAGGCAATGCCGGTGTCTGCGGAAAGAGTGCCCATACCGCAGAGCTTCAGGACGAACTCACCGGTAAACTGATTGGCTTAGCCAGAGCCACCTTTGGCAATGAGCATCTGGTGACTCCTTCCACCGCCGCTGTCATTGTAGAGGGGTTGTTTGCCACCTTGACCAATGTGAACTTTGACGATCAGGCTTTGCTTTCCATGATGGAGCGGGCGGATGAGGAAAAACGGCGGCTGGTTCCCGGGTGCTACACCTGCGCATCCTCCTGTGGTCGCAATAACGACTATGATATGCGCAAGCTGTGGAATGCCCACGAGGATATTCGCTCCCTGAAATCTCTGATTCTGTTCGGCATCCGTGGCATTGCCGCTTATGCCTATCATGCAGCCGTTCTTGGCTATGAGGACGATACCATTCACAACTTCCTGTACAAAGCCCTCTTTGCCATGGGCATGGAGGATTGGGGCATGGAGGAACTGCTTCCCATTGTTATGGAAGTGGGGGAAGTGAACCTCAAATGTATGAAAATGTTGGACAAGGCGAACACAGAAATCTTTGGACACCCGGAGCCCTCCCGGGTGAGCCTGACTGTAGAAAAGGGTCCCTTTATCGTCATTTCCGGTCACGATTTGTATGACCTGAAACGCCTGTTGGAGCAGACCGAGGGCAAAGGCATCAACATCTACACCCACGGAGAAATGCTACCTGCCCACGCCTATCCTGAGCTAAAGAAACACCCCCACCTGAAGGGCAATTTCGGTACTGCGTGGCAGAACCAGCAGAAGGAATTTGCCGATCTTCCCGCACCCATTGTCTTTACCACCAACTGCCTCATGCCACCTAAGAAAAGCTATGCCGACCGGGTATTTACCACCGGAGCTGTAGGCTATCCCGGTATGCGGCACATTCACAAGGATTTTACCCCTGTGATCCAAAAGGCTCTGGAGCTGGGTGGCTTTGATCAAGACACCACCTTTCCCGGTATTAACGGCGGCGAGACACTTATGACCGGCTTCGGAAGAACCGCGGTTCTGTCCGTCGCGGGGACAGTTATGGATGGGGTTAAGTCCGGTGCGATCCGGCACTTCTTCCTTGTAGCAGGCTGCGACGGTGCCCGCCCGGGCAGAAACTATTACACCGAGTTCGTAAAGCAGACACCCAAGGACACGGTGGTGCTGACCCTCGCCTGCGGAAAGTACCGCTTTAACGATCTGGAGCTGGGCAGCATTGGAAATCTTCCCCGGCTCATGGACATTGGACAATGCAACGACGCTTACTCAGCCATTGAAATTGCTGTTGCTCTGGCGGATGCCTTTGGGTGCGATGTCAATGAGCTGCCCCTTTCCATGGTTTTAAGCTGGTATGAGCAGAAGGCGGTCTGTGTCCTGCTGACTTTGCTGCATTTGGGGATCAAGAACATTCGTCTCGGGCCCACACTGCCGGCGTTTATCTCTCCCAATGTACTGAATTTCCTGATGGAGAAGTTTGGTATTGCTCCCATCACTACGCCGGAGGAAGATTTGAAAGCAATTTTGGGATAATATTGCGGTTTTCCGGAACCGTACCGTTGCCGCAAAGTCCGGAATCCCCCTGCTCGGTGGCGATATCAAAAAATAAGACTCGTATTGTTCAAGGATACGCCTGTATCCCGGTCATACGAGTCTTTTTTCAGTTGAACGGCTGCGCATGAAGCGGTATCCACCGGGAAAGGAGCGTGATCCCTGAACAGGTTAAGGTACTTAAAGCGACCTACGAAGCAGAGGGGTATGAGCTGCATATCTGGTTATAATCCCTTATATAGGTTAAGGTAGTGTCTACGACAAGGAAACAAACACCTTCGTGGACAGGCCGCAATCCCTTGTATAGGTTAAGGTAAAAGACCGCTCTGCGCTCCTTTTGCAGTATACACCATATATTTTTTGCCGTCAAGCCTTTTGTTTGCCCTTTATCCAGGGCTTTGGAGAAAAGCAGGAGAGAAAAGGATTGATTTTTCAGGGATTTCTGCTATAATGAGCCATGTCGGACTTCCCGGCACAAGTAAAGAAATGGAGACGTATCGAAGTGGTCATAACGGGGCTGACTCGAAATC
>JAZNYB010000215.1:0-4025 GCA_045594185.1 Faecousia sp.
ATACCCGCTGACCCAGTATTACGACACAGCAGAACACAGAAAATATAGCGAAGAACACAATTTTCGCGACGAGTCAATCCGTTTGTGTGAGAGGGTCCTGGAGGATTGCACAGTAGAATCGATCCGTCATGGTGCAATTCAAATTCTGTGTTATGAGTATCCCAATGTAGGCAAAAAGGATTTGGCATTAAAAATGGCAATGGAAATGCCGGATATGTACCTATGCAGGGAGCAATTGTTGGCCCATATTTACGAGGGGGAAGAGCAGATTGAAACACTGCAGCATATTTTGCTGCAATATCTTGAGCAAAGCGCGGGAATTATTTGGATGCTTACATCCGATATGCTTATGGGAAAAGAGCTGACCACTGCCCAGAAAATCGAATGTATGGAAATTGCAGTTAATCTGTTAGGTTTTGTTTTTAAGGATGATGAAATGGAAAAAGCTGCTGATTCTAACATAGGAGGCATCCTTATTCTAAAAGAAAGCGGACAGTTATCCTCTGTTGAATTGCCCTCTCTTTTCGGCAAAGACGATCCTTCAAAGAAAAAAGACGAAGCCCATGCTCGTTCTGCAGAAAAATACAAAATGGCTAAACAAGGAATTGTCGAATTGGAGTGTCTTCATCTAACCAAACAGTTTGCGGAATGCCAACAAAAACTTACACATTTTATCAACAACCCATTCATGCCGAGTAGTATTCAAAAGCTACTGAAAGAGCTTCTTGCTGATATTCAATATAATCTCAAAGTTGTTATGAAATCTACTCTTGAAGAATTTATCGTGCTCCTATGCAACAAAAGCAATGATATAAGTGAAGACAACCCACTATCTATTCAACACCATGCGATCTATAATAATTTTCAGCGCAAAAGCAAGCACCATAAATCCAAAATTGAAAAAATGCGTGAGATTACAAGAGATTACCTCATGGTAGATAAAAAGTGGCATTAAGTTGAACAAGTGAATGGAATACTGCTTGACCTTATCACCACACTTTGTTATAATATAGATAGCCAATCAAGCGCACAGAACGAGCACAATTCAACTGTGTTAGCCGCACCACAAACCAAAAAAGCATTGGAAATCAAGAGTTTTTCGCGGTGAGCCGCCCTCAATACCCCGACTGCCCTTGGGCAGTCCATGGCATTCAAGAGGTCAGCGGTTCGATCCCGCTTATCTCCACCAAAAACCTTGATTTCTTCGGAAATCAAGGTTTTTTCTTGGTGCGCCCGGTGAGCGCACATTCTATAGGGTGAAAGTCCCGAAGCCGCCCGGTAGCGGAAAGGTTTAGCCAAAGGCAAGGTCGTGAGGGAGAATCTGAAGAAAGCCGGATTTTGGGAGTTAAAAGGTCTCCCAATGGGCAAAACTCTGGCCTGACGAACAGAAATCGCATATAAGGCCGGAAGCGAGGGTAAGTTTGCCTAACAAAACAAAGCCCAATAGCTACACGGAATCGCTTACGGTAAATGCGGCAGGTAAAGAGGGAAAGAATGTGTGAGTACCCGGGGAGGTCTCACAGGCGCAGGGAAAAAACCGCGTAGTAACAACGAACTGTGAGAAGTCAGCAGAAGCCATAGTACCGGAAAAAAGACCGGGAAGAACTTTTGGAAAGTATCCGGCAAGGGAAGTACAAGCCCCAGCCTGTACGAAGAAAGGAAATTCCCAAGCCGGATGGCGGGGTCAGGAGGTTGGGTATCCCGACGGTTATAGACCGCATCATCCAGCAGGCAATCGCACAGCAACTGGTTCCAATTTATGAACCGCTGTTCTCAGAGGACAGCTACGGCTGCCGCCCACCTAAAAACAGATCCTGGATTTCTCTCTGATGCCCCGTAATCAGAATATGTGGATTGCTCGCCGGATCAAGCCAAAGCAGTGTATCCAGCATATCCGGCTCGTTCAGACCTATACAGCCGCCGGTTGCACCTCTGCTGCAATGCAGGAATATAGCGCAGCCGCGATCCGGTATGGTATAAGGCGGGGTGTTGTATTCGATGACGACAGCATAGGCGTATTGGATTACATAGTCCTCCAGATGCTCTACATCGCCATAGCTCCAGCCGGATTCCAGCGATGGATCATCCCGTTCCTGCCAGGTGTTGAAATAGAGGGAATTGGCATCGCAAACCCAGTCGGAGTTCGGTGTCACATCCCGCTATTGCATCCGGAGGCCCTTCGGCTTGTCCGCATTGCCAAAGGCGGTACCCAGACCCCATAAGCCTGCGGGAGAGGTATTGGTATTTCGTCTGCGGTTGTGGGCGATTCCGTTGGATCCGGTGAAACCGTTCATTCTGCCAAGAGATTCCACAGATAACCACTCACCGGTTTGCTGCCTTTCATAACATACGGTAATCGTCCGAGCACCGTCCTCTTGGGCAGAAACTAGAATCAGCTGATCGCAATTTCGTTCGTCCAGATCTGAAAAGGTCAGCCCCTCCACAGTAAGCCATTTTTTTAGTAACAGAGGATCTGTACAGTCGGAATCGACCGGATATGCGCAAACCCTTTCCGCGTCCCAGGTTGCCGCTGTATCTCCCGGCTGAGGCGTGATGGGTTCACCGGTCTGGGGCGTGGACTCCCGGAAGATCATGGTATCGGGTTCTGTTTCGGTGGGGTGTGTGCAGGTCGGTTCCGTTTGTTCCGGTTTCGAAGGAAGGATGCTCACCCGGTTGAGGTATTCTTCCAGACAAACACCCCATTCGTAGATCTCCCGGGCGACCTCTTTCCCTACATAGCGATAGTGCCATGGCTCATAGTTGACTCCGGTTATGTGGCTTTTCTCTGCGGGATAACGGAGAATAAAGCCATATTTATGTGCGTTTTCCATCAGCCATTTTTGTTCTGCGGTATCCTCCTGGTGTTCGTCCAGAACCTGATAGCTGAGTGCAACAATATCAACCGCCAGACCGGTCTGATGTTCGCTGCTTCCCGGATATGCTACCCATTTACTGGCTTCCGTTTCCGCTGCTTCCCGGGAATATCCTTCTGCAAGATACTGATTTACTTTTGCCTGATACAATCGCTCCTGGTCTTCCGCTGTACGATAGGAGGAGCAGATCAGCGGCGACAACCCCTCCGCCCGGGCCGCATCCATCATGTCCTGCAAGTCGGGATACGCCCGTTCATCAACGGCATTTCCATTTCTAAGCTCTGTGAGGGTAATGGAATAATCATCAGGCAATTTGTTCCATGGATTCACCAAAATCAGGAACCAGTCTGTTGGGGTCGCCCCGGGTTCTGTGGTGGTATCCGGGGCAGTTGGCGTAAACACGATCGTCTCGTTCACGGGCTCTGTGGTCGGCGGGGGTACATCACAGCCCGCTGTCAAAAAAAGCAGAACCGCCAAAATAATAATCATTCCTCGTTTCATCATCATTCCTCCGTTTATGGATTCTCGGAAACGAAGAAACCCCTCCGCTGCCGGGTGAACCCATTGTAGCGGAGGGGTGCGTCATACCTGCTATGGTTCCTGCATCCAATTTGCATCAGGATCGATTAAGATTTCAAATCCATCCCTATGGAGCAGGAATTCTATGATTCCTTTGGGATACAAACCGTAATGCTGAATTCCTATATCTTCATCACTAATGGAACGGAGGTTTTGTGCTGTTACAGGTATGCTGTTGAGGTATACGGAACTCAGCACACCAACCTCTGATGAAACCGGCCTGTCAATAAAAGCTCCTGCTGCATGAAAACTGAGCTGCAAAATGGTTCCAGTGGCATCATCCAGAATGACCCCTATGAGTGCGGAGGGCTCACGGGCACCGTCCGGAAAGTAAGACATGGTGACATTCCATGTACGGTTATTCACTTCCGGATCTTCCGGATCGTAGCACAGAAAGCTCTGGCAACTGAAATCATAGAGTGAATACCCCTGCGGAATCAGATTGTGTTCCACATAGGGCTGTAATCCGTCATAGACTGCGGAAAGGACCTGTTCCGGAGTCAGAACGGCATCTGTTTCCGGAATGCTGAGCCTACGCTTTTCCAGCAGAAGCAGCTTTTTCTCATAGGACAG
>JAZNYB010000216.1:0-5552 GCA_045594185.1 Faecousia sp.
TAGTAGTAATACAGACCGTTCTCCAAATAGATGCCATTCTTCAGATTGGGATCGGTAACCACAGGCTCGGTGGGTTCAGGTTCAGTGGGTTCAGGTTCGGTTACTTCAGGCTCGGTGGGCTGAGTACCGGTAGCGGGGAGACCCTGGGTGTAGCTGTACCCGCAGCCGCCGGTGACGGAGTAGTTGTCAACGCCGTTTGCGCCGCCGACACAGGCGTAAAGAACATAGCCGTCTTCGGTTTCACTGGCTTCTGAACGCTTGACTTCCTCAATAATGCAGGAATCGGTAAAGATAGCACCGCAGGTATAGCAGAAGCTCTCATGGGTTCCATCATTCTTGCACCAGGTTTCCACATCTTCGTGACCATTCTCACAGGGAATCTCGTAGACAGGGGCACTTTCAGGATCGCCTACATAAACATAGTCGATGTAGATCTTACCGGCAGCACCGGAAACAGAGGAGATATTAACGAACTGGGGACGAATTGCGTTGATAACAGAAGCGGAAGTGAAGCCTTCGCACAGTTCGGCAGAAACCGTGAAGTACTCGCCATTATAGTTGTTTTCAGAAAGGTTCGCAATGACGGTATAGTTGCTGGCATCAACGCCGGTCGTGCCATTATTTCTGGAGTGGTACAGGCGCAGAACACCGGTCTTACCGGAAACTGCCTGCATATTTTCCAGCTTCAGGCGAATCTGAACGATGTCACCAGCGGCAGGAGTGTAGTTCAGGGCATTTACACTCAGACCCAGAGTGCTGTCGGAGGTCTGAACATAGGTGCCTGTTGCGGTAGAAACAGGAGTAATGACCAGATCGCTGCCGTTATAGGTGACAGAGCTGGCATTCACGGAGTTATAGCCCCAGAAGCCTGTATCATAGTTGCGGTCGGTGTAGTTCTTGCCGGCATAGCGCATTTCGTCTGCATCTTCTCCGGTGAAGTCGAAGAACATATAGGAGTTATCGTTCCTGGAGGGGGCATTGCCGGAGGGTCCTACATAGATGTAGTCGATTTCTACGGTAGTGCCGGAGTAACCATAATCTTCTTCCAGCACATCAAACATCAGACGGGACAGAGTAACACCGGTAGCGGGGGTAAACTGAACGGTCTGCCAGGTGTCCTCCAGCCGGGTGACAGTGGCGGACAGCGTTTTGGAGGTGCTGTCGGTAAAGTCTACAGAGGAGTCACCAATTGTATACCAAAGCTCAAAGGTGCCGGTGGTGTTGACACGAGAGGAAGGAACATTGATGGTTCTGTAACCGATCTCAATGATGTCGCCTGCCTGCACGGTATGATTCAGAGAACCGCTGCCGCTCTGGGTCAGGTTGAAATAGTGGTCATCACCGTTGGAGGTACTCCGGATCACGCCGCTGTCGGAGGTATCCACGGTGGAGGTTCCGCTGGCATTTGTATAAACCCAGGAATAGCTGGACTCAGGGCTGCCCTTCCAGAAGTGCCACATTGTCATATTGGCAGCCAAACCGCAGCGGGAGCAAATGCCGTTTACATAGCTGTGTCCCAGAGCCGCAATGGTAACACTGTCCAGAGAAATCTTGTTGGTTCCATTGGCATCGGAGAAAGCGGCACTGCAGAAAGCACAGGCGTAGTAGCCGCTGTTGCCCGCCTTGGTACAGGTAGGCTCGCTGGCAGCAACATAGCTGATGCTTTCGTGGTCGCAGAACAATCTCCAGGTGGATTTTACAGTCTGCTCCGCATCAGGGTTGGCGGGGTAGCTGTCTTCGGCAGAGACAACGATGGGGAACGCATCCAGATAAGCCAGAGCATCCGCGTAGTTGGGACGGGTGAAATAGTAATCCCACTTACCGCAGGTGGTCTTCATGTTGGCGATGGCAGTTGCCAGATTGTTGCCGGCAATGAGGGAGTCACAGACTGCGGATACGCACTTTCTGTCATAGTCGAAGGAAACGACCTGAGAGAAGCCGAAGCAAGCCTCCACGCCTCTTTCCATCACAGGCAGAGCCATACTGCTGTACATCATGCCCTCGCACATACCGTACCACACAAAACCACCGGGGTTGTCTTTGGTCATGTGGGCAGAAATGCACTCGCCGGAAACCATGTACTTTTCAGAATAATAGTAGGCGTAACCGTTGTTATAGTCGGCATCAGTAAGACCGGTGCTGCTTTTCAGACGCAGATAGGAGCGGCTCACACCGTTGATGGTGTTGGTAGTGCCGTGAGAGTCAACCAGAACGATGGCACCGTTGGACATAGCTTCCGCTACAGTGTTAATGTTTGCGCTGTAGCCGGAATATTTAGTGAAGGTGCCTCCGGTGGCAGCGGCTACCTTCTTGGCCACTGTTTCGTAGTGGTCGGTGAAGTTGGACTCAATGCCATAGAAGGGGTTGATCAGGTAAACATCGGCACCGTTGGGTGCGCCCTTGGTGGAATAATCAATGTACTCATAGGCGGGGGCATTGGGGTCTGCGGGATTGCCCAATACAGAGACACCACGGTCAACTTCTTCCTCCACATAAGGATGCAGGCAGGCAATGCCCTCCACAGTCATCCAGGTGAAGCAGTCCTCATGGAACTCCAGAGAGCCGTCTACATAGTTGGCAGAAGCCTTGACAAGCTCGACTACAGCACCGATGATCTCATCCTTGCTTGCGCCCGCTTCCGTAAGCTCAGCCTTTTTTGCGTTGATCTCGTCCCAAACGGAGTCGGTTACAGCGTAATCCTCCTCATTCAGGACAGTAACATTTTCGGAAACCGGTGTTTCCTGGGTGGTTTCTGCGGCAAAGGCTGTGGGCAGCAGGGATGCTACCATAGCGAATACCAACAGAAGTGCTAAGAATTTTTTCATGCGATTCACTAAAATGTCCTCCTTTTAATAATTGATTGGGGTTATATACAACCGTGAAAAACACGGTGCCGGGGATGAGCTAAAGTGCCGCGCTCCGCATTTCTTTATAGTGTCTTTCCAGTGTGTTCATTATAAAATCCGGATCGAACCGGAGCGCCAAAAACCCTAGTATATATACTGTTCGTATTTTAACATATAGGCTTGGAAATTTCTACTATAATTTGTGTTTTTTCTACTGTTCATTTGACCAAAAAACATATATGTTGTTTTGGTTAAAATGATGACGACATATGGAACACATTTATTTCTTCCGGTAAAAACCCCATGGCACCCATTAAGAAGGCCAAAGAATTTTGTATCTTACGAAGAATGTTCGCTCATCAGTCGCGGACAAAAAGAGCCCTCGCAAATCATTCAGCAGATCTTGTTTCGCATTGAAAACGGGACACCGATCATTCGTCAGTGTCCCCTATTATTTACTTCATTAGCTTACAAACCAGATCGGCATATGCCATGGGATCCTCCAAGGGAAGGTCAGCCATAAGAAGTGCCTGAGAATAGAGAAGGTTGGCGTAGTCCGCAGCCTTTTCCGGCTCGGCGGCAACGGCGACTTCCAGTGCCTTAAAAGCCCTGTGGTTCGCGTTCAGCTCCAGAATACGCCCAGCGGTAAAGGCAAATTCCGGGTTCATTTTCTTCATATACTTTTCCATCTCAAAGCTGACACCGCCATCGGGAATGATGCTGACCGCAAAGCTGCCCAAATTGGAGGACAACCGAACCTCCTTGACCTTTTCGCCCAGAGCTTCCCGCACGAAATCGAGAACCGCCTTCAAAGCTTCCGTTTTTTCTTCAGTCTGCTTTTTCTCTTCCTCAGTGGAAAGTCCCAGGTCATCCGTGGTCACATTGCAGAAATCCTTTTCCGCAAACTGCACCAGAGTCTGAGGGATGAACTCGTCCACATCCTCTGTAAAGAGAAGCACATCATAGCCCTTTTCGGCAAGTGCCCCTACCTGAGGCAGCTTGGAGAGGCGGTCCTTGCTTTCCCCGGGGGCAAAGTAGATCTTCTCCTGTCCCTCAGCCATAGCATCAACATACTCTTGAAGACTGATCAGCTTGCCTTCCTTTTGTGACCAGAACAGCAAAAGATCTTTACAGGCATCCTTGTGCGCGCCGTATTCGGAGACAGTGCCGTATTTAAGCTGCCGGGCAAAGGCGGTGTAGAACTTTTCGTAGCTTTCCCGCTGTTCTTCCATGAGGCGCAGCAGCTCTGCCTTGATCTTCTTTTCCAGGTTTCTGGCAATGAAGGAGAGCTGGCGGTTGTGCTGGAGCAGCTCACGGCTGATATTTAAGGAAAGATCCTGAGAATCCACCACGCCCCGGACGAAGCGGAAATGATCAGGCAGAAGATCCTCGCAGTTGTCCATAATGAGAACACCGGAGGAATAGAGCTGCAAGCCCTTTCTGTAGTCCTTGGTGTAGAAATCGTAGGGGGCTCTGCCGGGGATATACAAAAGAGCCTTATAGGTCACTGCGCCTTCCACACTGAGGTGCAGATGGCTTACCGGCTTTTCAAAGTCGAAGAACTTTTCCCGGTAGAAGCTGTCGTATTCCTCGTCAGTGACATCCTTCTTATTTCTTTGCCACAGGGGAACCATGGAGTTGAGGGTTTCCACTTCCCGGTAGTCCTCATACTGCAAGGGCTTGTTTTCCGCTTTTTCCTCCTCCGTCTGAGGAAGGGGGCGGCGTTTGGTGACTTCCATGCGGATGGGATAACGGATATAGTCGGAATATTTCCGAACCAGCTCCCGCAGCTCATGCTCCTGTAAGAAACGGCTGTAGCTTTCGTCCTCGGTGTCCCCTTTCAGCCGCATGATCACATCGGTGCCGGCTTCTTCTCTCTGAGCGGGCTCAATGGTGTACCCGTCAGCCCCGGAGGATTGCCACATGAAAGCTTCTTCACTGCCATACTTCCGGGAGATGACAGTGACGGTGTCTGCCGCCATGAAAGCGGAATAGAAACCTACGCCAAACTGACCGATGATGTCAATATCCTCAGAGCCATCCAGCTTGCCCTTGAAGTCCAGAGAACCGGATTTGCAGATGGTACCCAGATTTTCTTCCATTTCCTCCCGGCTCATGCCAATGCCGTTGTCGGAAATGGTGAGAATACGATACTTGGGCTCTGCCTTGATGGTGATGGTGAAATCCTCCCGGCTTAAGCCCACCTTTTCATCGGTGAGAGCCAGATATGCCAGTTTGTCCATGGCATCGGAAGCGTTGGAGATGATCTCCCGAACAAAAATTTCCTTGTGGGTGTAGATGGAATTGATCATCAAATCCAAAAGCCGCTGGGATTCTGCCTTAAATTGCATTTTTTCCATTCTATTGCACATCCTTAACAATGTATTTCGCAAATTTTAGCACTCTTTAGCAACGAGTGCTAAATCTATTATAGTCCATTTTTCGGAAAATTCAAGAGGAATATGAAAAAATTATTTATTTATTCACAATTCTGTGATACAATTATCATGTATGATTATGGAAAGGAATCGAGAGCATGATAACAGTAAATAATTTAAGTATGCAGTTTGGAGGTCAATGGCTGTTTCAGCATGTAGACCTGCAATTAGTTGCAGGCAACTGCTATGGAATTATTGGTGCCAAAGGCGCAGGCAAGTCCACCTTCCAGCGAATTCACTCCGGGGAGCAGGACTCCACCTCCGGTGC
>JAZNYB010000217.1:0-11983 GCA_045594185.1 Faecousia sp.
GGCTGAGCTGCTTGATGATCTCCTTGGAGCAGCGCACATCGGCGTGATAGTCCGCAGAGCCTGCCCACAGACGAACGATGTCCGCACCATATTCCTTGATCATGTCAGCGGGGTCTACGCCGTTGCCCAAAGACTTGTGCATGGCTCTGCCCTGTCCGTCAACCACCCAGCCGTGAGTAAGCACCTGACGGAAGGGAGCGCCGGCTTCCAGTGCGCCAACAGCGGTGAGCAAGCTGGACTGGAACCAGCCACGGTACTGGTCAGCACCCTCCAGATACACATCGGCGGGCCAATTCTTTTCATCATCATGGCGCAGGGAGGAATAATGGGTAGAGCCGGAATCGAACCAGCCGTCCAGGGTGTCGGTTTCCTTCTCGAATTCCTTGCCGCCGCAGTGGGGACAAGCCAGTCCCTCGGGAATCAGCTCCATGGCGTCCTTCTCGAACCAGATGTTGGAACCAAACTCTCCAAAGAGCTTGGAGATATGGTCGATTGTCTCCTGGGTGCAGACAGGCTTGCCGCAATCCTTGCAGTAGAACACCGGGATGGGCAGACCCCAGCGGCGCTGACGGGAGATACACCAGTCGGCGCGCTCCCGAATCATGGTCACCATGCGGTCCTTGCCCCATGCGGGCAGCCAACGCACACCCTCACAGGCCTCAGCTGCCTGCTCCTTAAAGGAATCCACGGAGCAGAACCACTGGGGAGTAGCCCGGAAGATGATGGGGTTCTTACAACGCCAGCAGTGGGGGTAGGAGTGGATCATTTCCTCGGAGGCAAACAGTGCGCCGGATTCTTTCATGTCCTCCAAAATCGCCTCGTTGGACTTGGCGTAGTACATTCCGGCGTACTTTCCTGCGGCTTCCGTCTGGTAGCCCCGGTCGTCCACAGGAACGATCAGCTCCACATCATACCGGCGGCAGGTCTGATAGTCGTCCGCGCCAAAGCCAGGGGCGGTGTGGACACAGCCTGTGCCGGAGTCCATGGTAACATAGTCAGCGGTAACCAGCAGGCTCTTTCTGTCCAGGAAGGGATGCTGTGCGGTCATATACTCAAAGAAGCTGCCGGGGAAGGAGGCGATTTCCTTGTATTCCTCGATGCCGCCCTCTTTCATGGTCTTTTCTGCCAGAGCCTTGGCGACGATATACCGCTCCTTGCCCGCATCCAGAAGGACATATTCATCCTGAGGATGGAAAGCAATGGCAAGGTTGCCGGGGAGCGTCCAGGGAGTGGTAGTCCAGATGATGACATAGGTATCCTGGATGCCGCCGAACCGCGCCAGCTTGCCCTGATCGTCCGCAAGAGCGAACTTTACATAGATGGAGGTACACTTGTCGTCAGCGTACTCGATCTCCGCTTCCGCAAGAGCGGTTTCATCCTTGGGACACCAGTAAACAGGCTTCAGCCCCTTGTAGATATAGCCCTTGAGATACATTGCCCCAAAGACCTTCACTTCCTCAGCCTCGAAATCCTTGTCCATGGTCTTATAAGGTCTGTCCCAATCGCCCACGATGCCCAGCCGCTTGAAGCCAGCCATCTGCTTGTCGATGTAGTCCTGAGCGAAGGCTTCGCAGGCGGAGCGGAACTCGGGGATGGGCATGGTCTTGTGGTTCAGCTTGTTCTTCTTGATGATGGCAGACTCGATGGGCATACCGTGGTTATCCCAGCCGGGGGTGTAGGGGGTGCAGTAGCCCTGCATGGCCTTGGAGCGGACAATGAAGTCCTTGAGGGTCTTGTTCAGGGCGTGACCCATGTGGATGTTGCCGTTGGAGAAGGGAGGGCCGTCATGCAGAACGAACCGGGGGCAGTCCTGATTCTTTTCCATAAGGGCGGCGTACAGATCCAGCTCCTCCCACGCAGCCAGCATACCGGGCTCCCGGTTGGGAAGTCCTGCCTTCATGGGGAAAGCGGTCTTGGGGGTGATGATGGTGTTTTTGTATTCCATGGTTGAGTTTCCTCCAATCAATAAATTCTTTTGTATAAAGGGTCAAATTCCCATTTTTCGGCAAAATAATTCAAATCTGTCCCCAAAGGGGACACCTTCATAGCCCCATTGGGGCTATATCATGCGCCGCAGGCGTATATCATTCATCATGCGCCTAACGAGCGCATATCATTGCGCCAACGGTGTCCTATCTTCCAAACTGCCGTTCCAGTTGCCCCTTTGTGAGCTTGACGCACACCGGGCGGCCATGGGGGCAGTATTTCAGGTCTTCCCGGCTGAGAACCTGTTTGACCAAAGCTTCCCGCTCTCTGGGGTCGGTATGCCAGCCTGCTTTAATGGCGGCTTTACAGGCGATGGTGTGGAGGAGGTTGTCCCGCAGGGTATCTCTGTCCTCCCGGCGGCCGGCGAGCAAGTCCTGAGCAAGCTGCTCTAAGGAGCTGACAGCCTCCTCCGGGTTTAAGTCCATGGGAATTTGCCGCAAAATCACAGCACCCTGTCCAAATTCTTCCACACCGTAGCCCAATTCATCCAAAAGGGGCAGGTTTTCCAGCACCACAGCGGCAGCCTCGTCTCCCAGAGGGCAGACCTGACTGACCATCAAAAGCTGAGACTGGGTTTCGTAAGTTTGGGCTTTCAGTTTTTCAAAAAGGATTCGCTCATGGGCGGCGTGCTTGTCAATGAGGAAGGCTTCCTCGCCCTGCTGAACTACAATATAGGTATTAAACAGCTCTCCCAAAACCGTGTGATCAGGCATTGGAGGCAGGGGAAGCTCCGTTTGCTCCGCTTTCTCCACAGCGGGCTGCGCTTTCGGCTCAGGGGCAGGCTTTTCTTCTGCCTGCGGCGGCTGCGCTTCTTCCGGGGGAAGGAAAACGCGAATGGTGGGGATGGAAACCGGGGCATCCTCTCCCAAAGCAACAGGAGCGGAAACGCCGGGAAGCACCACACTTTGGGCAACGGAAAAATCCCCCATGGCATCCAAGGTCTTTTCTGCCTTTTCCTGTTTGGGGCGAGGTGCTTCTTCCACGGTTTTGGCGAACCTCTTAAATTCCTCCGTGGTCATGGTGCGGAAGGTCTGCTCCGGCTTGGGGGATACCGCTCCGCTTTGGAGCTTTTTTTCTCCCGTGGGAATGGCCGCGGCTTTGGGGGCAGCCGGTATATGGGGGACTTGGGGAATCTCCGGGGGCTTTTGGAAGCGAACCTCCGGTCTGTCCTGTGTCTTGCCCAGAGCGGCTAAGACACCGTAATGCACGCAGTCAAAAACCTCCCGCTCCGAGAGGAATTTTACCTCCGTCTTAGCCGGATGGACATTTACATCTACCCGGTGAAGGGGCAGCTCCAAATGCAGCACACAGGCAGGGAACTTTCCCACCATCATCTGATTGCGGTAGGCTTCCTCCAGTGCCGCCTGCAAAAGCCGGGATTTTACCGGTCTGCCGTTGACGAAAAAGATCTGCCATGTGCGGCTGGCTCTTGCTCCGGTGGGGCGGGACACGAAGCCCCAGACCCGGTTTTTCTCCCACCGGCTGTCCACAGGTACAAAGGAAGCGGCATCCTTTCCGTAGATCCCCGCCATGGCGGAAAGGAGCTTTCCGTCCCCGGGGGTACACAGAATTTCCTTTCCATCCCGAATGAGACGGATCGCGATCTCCGGATGGGCAAGGGCTTGCCGCTGCACCGTTCCGGCTACGGCTCCCCCTTCCACGGAGTCCTGCTTCATAAACTTCATCCGGGCGGGGGTGTTGAAAAACAAGTCACGAATGATGATCGTTGTTCCTTCGGGGCAGCCCGCTTCCGATTCCTCCGTGATCTCGCCCCCCTCCAAGTGAAGGGACACTCCCGCAAGAGCATCTCTTTCCTTGGTGAGAAGGTCGATCCGGGATACGGAAGCGATAGCCGCCAGAGCTTCACCCCGGAAGCCCATGGTTCCAATGGCTTCCAAATCCTGCTCCGTGCGGAGCTTGGAGGTAGCGTGGCGCAAAAAGGCGGTTTTGGCATCCACCGCATCCATGCCGCAGCCATTATCTGTAACACGAAGGAAGGTCATTCCTCCGTCCCGCAGCTCTACGGTGATCTTGCTCGCTCCCGCGTCCACGGCGTTTTCCACCAGCTCCTTTACCACGGAGGCGGGGCGTTCCACCACCTCGCCGGCGGCGATCAGGTTGGCTAAGTGAGGGGATAATCGCTGAATCATTGCCATGCGATCCCTCCTTTACAGCATCGCCCTAAGGGACAGGGCGTTGATTATACAGTGCATCAAAATGGGGGCAAACAGGGAGTCTGCTTTTTCGTATGCCCAGCCAAGGGCGATCCCGGCGGGGACATACTGCAAAAAGCACAGCCCAAGCTCCCACCAGGGGGCAGTGCCGATATAGCCGCCGATGTGCATCAGGGAAAACAGCACCGTGGACAATATGTACGCCCAAACGCGGTTACTCTTATGAATACCCCCGAAGACCAGTCCACGGACAAAGCACTCCTCCGCCACGGGAGCAAGCAGCACCGTACCCGGGAGCATGATCCATTTGGCGGCGTGAAGCAGACCGGTAATGGTTTCGTCGTTGATGTTGGTCATGTCCGGGGCTGCGAGCCGGATGAGCCAATTCACCAGAAAAAGCCCCACATAGTACATAACAAAGCCCAAAATCACCGCCTGCACAAAGCCCCAGAAGCGTTTTCCGATCCGGCGAAAGTTCCCCAAAAGGAATTTGCGGAAGATCAGCACTGCCGCCAGAAAGTTGATGAGGAAAAACAGTCCGTTTAACCGGGCTTTTCCTGCTCCTGTCTGGTAGTCCCAACCCAAAAGATCAAAAACCGCTACCAGAATGATGCTTAAAAAGGCGATATAAATGGGTAAATACAGCCACCCCAGCCATTTTTCCGCCGGGGTCAGGGCAACGGAAAGTCTTTTTTTATCGTTCATAGTGTGTATTCCAGAAATAAGTGAATATTGTTTGTCGGACAGTGGCGATATTTGGGCTTCGCCCAAGCGATATGTTTTCCCCAAGGCAAACTCGATATATGGTCGCTCCCTGCCGGTTTCAGCTATCCAGCATTTGCTTCAGCTTATACAGCTCGTTCATAGCTTCAATGGGGGTAAGCGTCTCCACGGTGAGCTTTCTCAGCCGCTCCGCCACGGCAACCGCCTCCAGATCACCCATGGATACCTGATCGGGCTCGGCTTCTGCCTTGGGTCTGTAACCCCCGGTTGCCGCCGCCCCGGATTCCAATTCCTTCAGGAGCTGTCTGGCTCTGGTGATGACACTGCCGGGAAGCCCCGCTAAATTGGCAACCTCCACGCCGTAGGAACGGTCAGCCGCTCCTTTTACGATTTTCCGCAGGAAGATCATGTTCTCTCCCCGCTTTTTCACGGCGATATTATAATTTTTTACATTGGGGAGCTGTCCTTCGATTTCTGTCAGCTCGTGATAATGGGTAGCAAAGAGGGTCTTCGCTCCCAACTGCCGGGTATTGGCGGCATATTCCAAAACGGCTCTTGCGATCGCCATGCCGTCAAAGGTGGAAGTGCCTCTGCCGATCTCGTCTAAAATCAGCAAACTTCTGGCGGTGGCGTGCTTCAAAATCTGGGCGACCTCCGTCATTTCCACCATGAAGGTAGACTGCCCGGATGCCAGATCATCGCTCGCTCCAACCCGGGTGAACACTCTGTCCACAATGCCGATGCGGGCGGACTTTGCCGGGACGAAGCTGCCCATCTGCGCCATAATGACCATAAGGGCGACCTGCCGCATATAGGTGGATTTACCTGCCATGTTGGGGCCTGTAATGATTGCTACCTGATTGCCCTCACCCCCCAATTCCGTATCATTGGGGACAAAAAGGCTGTCTTTTAGTACCTGCTCCACCACGGGATGCCGTCCATCCTTAATGGAGAGGTAGGGGCCGGTGTCAATGGCGGGACGGCAATAGCCCTGCTGCACCGCCACATGAGCAAGGGAGCAAAGCGCGTCCACCGCGCCTACCGCCATGGCAGTCTGCTGCACCCTTTGGGCTTGCATGGCAACAAAATCCCGAAGCCGCACAAAGAAATCGTATTCCAAGGTGGTGATCTGATCCTTAGCGGTGAGGATGGTGGATTCCAGCTCCTTTAATTCCGGAGTAATAAACCGCTCACCGTTGGTAAGGGTCTGTTTGCGAATATAATCCTGGGGCACTTTCTCTTTGGAAGCCTTGGGTACTTCGATATAATAGCCGAAAACCCGGTTGTAGCCCACCTTCAATGTCTTGATCCCGGTGCGCTCCCGCTCTCTGGCTTCGATGCTGCCTACAGCCCCGGTGCCGCCTTCCATAATATCCCGCAGACGGTCGATCTCCGGGTCTGCCCCCTTGCGGATCAGCCCGCCTTCCCGAATGGTGAAGGGAGGGTCATCCACCAGAGATTTCAAAATAAGACTGCGGCAATCCCGCATCACATCAATTTGCCCCGCCAACTGCTTTAATAAAGAGCTTTGCACCGGGGTCATTTTTTCCTTCAATTCAGGAAGGGGTTCGCAGCCCTGGGCAAGACTGAGAAGATCCCGACCGTTGGCAGAGCCGGTGACCACCCGTGCCATGATCCGCTCCAGATCGGAGATGTTTTTCATAATATCCGTCAGCTCGCCCCGAAGCATAGGATCAGCGCACAGCTCCTCCACTGCATCCAGACGGGCATCAATGTTTGCGGGATTCAACAGAGGCTTTTCCATCCAGCTTCTCAGGGTGCGCCCACCCATGGCGGTTTTGGTCTTGTCCAGCACCCCTAAAAGGCTGCCCTTTTTGCTCTTGTCTCTTAAAGTCTCCGTCAGCTCCAGATTGCGCCGGGCGGTCAGATCCAGCTCCAAAAACTTGCCGGTGGTATAAAATTCCAGAGTGCGAATATGAGAAAGGGCAGTTTTCTGGCTGTCCATCAGCAGGCGCAAAAGGGCTCCGCAGGCGGTGACAACCGAATTAAGCCCGGAAAGGGACATTTCCGCCAAAGATCTCCCGAAGTGCTTTTCCAGAAGCTTTTCCGATTCCTCCAGAGAAAAGCTGTCCTGCTTTCCCTCGTCCACACAGCAATTCAGCTTGTGGTAAATGGTGACCCGGATATCCATGGCAACATCGCCGCCCACCAGAACCTCCGTGGGAGCGAACCGCCCCAGCTCTGCCATGGCTCTGTCGTCGGCATCCTTCCCCTCCGCGGCGGTGGCATAGAACGCGCCGGTGGAAACATCGCAGAAGGCAATGCCATAGGTATTGTCCTGCCCATAAATGCAGGCGATGTAGTTATTTTTCCCTTCCTCCAGCATGGAAGAAGCGGTGACTGTGCCGGGGGTGACGATGCGGATCACATCCCTGTCCACCAGCCCCTTGGCTTTGGCGGGGTCTTCCGTCTGCTCACAGATCGCCACCTTGTAGCCCTTTGCCACCAGCCGCCCGATGTAGCTTTCTACAGAGTGATAGGGGACACCGCACATGGGAACCTGGTCTTCTTTGTCTTTGTTCCTGTCTCTGGTGGTCAGGGTCAGGTCCAGCTCCTTGGCGGCGATTTTGGCATCGTCCAGAAACATTTCATAAAAATCTCCCAGACGGAAAAAGAGAATACAGTCCTGATTCTGCTTTTTCAGCTCCATGTACTGCCGCATCATGGGGGTCATCGATTCCGTAGCCATGAAAATACGCTCGCTTTCTATAAAATACGATATCTGAAAAAAGTCAAATCCATCCCCGAAGGGGATACCACACTTTTTCACTATTCACTATTACTTACTCCCTAAATAAAACTGCCTTTGTCCCTGAAAGATCAAGAGACAAAGGCGTAAGTTTCCTCTGCGGTACCACTCTCGTTCCGGCATTGCCGGCACTCGAAAACGCTGTATCGGGCGTTACCCGTCCCCGTCTACCAGAAATAATCCTTCGGGGGGCTGCTCCGAGGGGATACAACCACACCGCCCCCTGCTGCCTTGCACCAACCGGCAGCTCTCTGTATGGGGGAAAGGCGTGGTGCCTGTCCTCATCAACGCATACTGACTATATGGTTTTACCTGTTAAGGCTTGATAGGGTCGTAATTCTTGCCGAACTGCAGATCCATCTTGGAGAACCGGCTGCTGGCGTGGGCACCATGGTCGGCAGGGCGGGGGGCTACGGGAGCTTCGTCCTCCGTCGTTCCCACGATGCGCTCCAGATTTTCCGCGATCTGCCGGGCGACCTCTTCCTCCGCCTGTTCCTTGGGGATCTCAGGGGCGGCTTCCACAGACTTTGCAGCCTGCGCTTTGAGCTGCACCAAGGTCTGCGCCATTGCCCGAAGCTGTGCCTCCAGAGAAGCGATCCCCTCTGCGGTAGCGGTCTGCAAAGCCTTCAGCTTGCCGTCATCCACAGGAGCGGCAGGAGCAGGCTCTACGCCTCCTTGCGCCTTGGCAGTGCGGAGCATATCCAGACACTTTTTCTCCGCCTCCCGCACCATGGCATCGCAGGTGCGCTGGGCAGAGCGGAGTGCTTCCTTCACGCTGCCTTCATTCTTCCGGTATTCCTCCAGCTTCTCCACCAGTACACGCATTTTACTCTTAAGGGTTGCGTTCTCCCGGTAAAGCGTCTCATAGTCCTCCAGCAGCGGCTCCAGGATCTCATCCACGGATTCCATATCATAGCCGCCGAAAACCGCCTTGTCGAAGGATATTTGCTGTAACTGCTGCGGTGTAAACATGATATCGTACCTCTTTATCTATTGTGTAGGGAACAGAGCTTACAGATACATTCCTTCGCTCTCCAGCTCCTCTACCAGATCGCCCATGATCTCCACATTGTAAGGCACAACAAGGTAGGTCAAGGTGGCGACCTTCTTGATCTTGCCGTCCAGAGCGTAGGCACAGCCGGACAGGAAGTCCACCAAACGCTTGGCGGAATCTCTGTTGATCTTTTCCAGATTCAGAAGAACAGCCCGCTTATCCCGAAGGTGGTCAGCGATCTCCGCCACATTCTCATACTGCTCCGGCTTTACAATGACCACCTGAGCCTGGGGAGAGGTGCTGGTGCTGACCATTCTGGAGCCGGAGCGCCGGGAGTCAACAGCGGCAGAGCTGCTATAAGCAGGGGCGGCAGAACGCCGGGCGGGGCGGGAAGGCTCTTCTTCCGGCTCGCTGTCGTATTCTTCCTCGTCTATGACCTCATCTTCATATTCATCAAAATCCTCTTCATCATCCGCATACGGCTTGGTCAGCTTTTTCAGCTCATCAAAGAAACCCATGGTGATCGTCCTCCTATATCTATATTACAATTTACGATGAATGGTAATTGCGGGGGCCGAAAATAGCGGTACCCACCCGCACCATGGTGCTTCCGCAAGCGATGGCATCGGCAAAGTCATCGCTCATTCCCATGGACAGATGCACCATAATAACATTATCGTATTTTTTCCGGCTTATGTCAACAAAAAGGTTGTACATTTTTGAAAAAAATTGCAAGTTTTCTCCCGGAAAGGTGCTTACAGGGGGAATTGCCATGAGTCCTTCTGCCTTTAAGTGGGGATATTTCCAAAAATTCTCCACAATTTCGGGAATTTCCTCGGGGGCAAAGCCGGATTTGCTCTCCTCGCCGCCGATATTTACTTCCAGCAAAACTGCCTGCACGATCCCCTGCCGCGCAGCCTCCTTTTCCAGAGCCTCCAAAAGAGGAACTCTGTCCGCGCTTTGAATGAGGTCTACCTTCCCCACCACCTGGCGAACCTTGTTGGTCTGCAAATGACCGATAAAGTGGACGGGTCTTCCCCGGTAGGCGTCCTCTGCCAGCTTGGCGGTAAGCTCCTGCACCCGGTTTTCTCCGCAGCAGTCCACCCCGGCTGCAATGGCACGGCGCACCGCTGGGGCATCGTTCATTTTGGTTGCGGCGCAGAGCATGACCTCTCCCGGCTCTCTGCCCGCGGCAATGGCTGCCTGGGCGATTTTTTGCCGCAGCGCTTCCACATTTCTCTCTATAGGCATCTTTCTTCAACGACCTTTCTGTCTGTTTGTTCCGGTGAATTGTAAATTTTGGTTTGGCGGGCTGTTTCGGATACACCATTGTAGGCTGGGGGCATGACCCCGCCCTACAGCCAGCTATCGGCAAACTCACCGATAAATCGGAATTTTCCGGCATAAAGCCCAACCCCTCCCGCAAGAGGGGTTTGGGAGATTTGGGACAGGGTGTCTCGTTTATCTTGCGTCCGTTCCCTTCAGGGTTTGAGCGGGAACCATGGTGGAGATGGCGTGCTTGTAGATCATCTGCTGCCGCCCTTCCGTGACCAAAAGCACCACAAAGCTGTCAAACCCGGTGATCATTCCCCGCATTTGAAAGCCGTTCATAAGGAACAGTGTCACCGGGATCCGATCCCGTGTCACCTGCCGCAGCATGGCATCCTGTAAATTTGTGTTTTCTGACATAAGTATGTAGCCCTCTTTCTTTGAGAATTGCCCCCGGCTTGTCTCCGGTGGGTCGTAGCTACATCTTATCATTTTTATTCATCGAAAAAGGGAATAAACCGTCGGGCGAGCCGGGAAACTTCAGAAAATTTCATCTCCCCGGTTTTGTGGATCCAGGCGATGCTTTCGTTACGCCGAAACCATGTAAGCTGCCTTTTGGCATACCGGCGGGAGGACTGCTTTACCTCCCCGGCAGCTTCCTCCAAAGCCCGCTCCCCGGCAAGCACCGGGAGAAATTCCTTATAGCCAATGGCTTGCAGGGCTGTAGACTCCGGGGGCAGCCCCATATCCAAAAGCCCCTGTATTTCTTCCATAAGCCCCATTTCCAGCATCAGCTCCACCCGCCGGTCGATCCTGTCATACAGCTCCGCTCGGTTTACATAATCCAACCCGATCCAACAGGGGGCATAGCGGTCAGGGACTTCCTTTGTTTCTTTGTTGTGGGCGGTGATGGTCTTTCCGGTTTCCAGATAGACCTCCAAAGCCCGGATGATCCGCTTTTCGTCGGCGGGATGCAGGCGGCCGGCAGCCTCCGGGTCAACGGCACGAAGCTCCCGCAAAAGAATTTCCGTTCCTTCCTCCCTTGCCCGCCGCTGCAAACGCTCCCGGATCCCGGTGGAGGGGATGGGGGCAAAATCATTTCCCCGAATGAGGGCATCCATATACAGACCTGTACCACCAACCAAAACGGCAGTTTTCCCTCTCCCTAAAATGTCCTCCAGAATGGGGGCAGCCATATCCGTAAACCTTCCCACGGACATAGGCTCCCAAGGCTCAACCACATCCATCATGTGATGAACGATGCCCCGGCGTTCTTCCAAAGAGGGCTTTGCGGTGCCGATGTCCATATGGCGGTAGACCTGCATGGAGTCGCAGGAGATCACTTCCCCGGAAAGTCGCTCTGCCAGATCAAGGGACAGCTCCGTCTTTCCCGAAGCCGTAGGCCCGGCAATACATATGATCCTGTCCATGGAAATCAGCTCCTTTTCTGAACCTATTGCCGTTATTTAACAGTTTTTTCGGACGATTGTTTTGCCGTAGCCACAGATGCAATTAACCTGCGTCGAAGAGAACCGCACTTGTTGCGAAGATTTTTATACTGTTCAATATTCAATGTTTTCTTCCTATATAGCAGTTCCAGCCAATATTCTGTTTCCGAGCTTTCTTTCAGCGCAATTTCCAGCTTGCTTATAAAATCCGCACGACTTTGAGCATACTTAGCTTCGTGGATATTGGCGCCGATAGAGGATGAGCATCGTAAAAGTTGATTGGTGTATACAGAATATCCTCGAATATTGTCACAAATATCCGAAACGGCAATGGCGAAATCTATGCTATCTTCTCGCAGTTGATTTTTTGCTTCCGTCATATACGCACCCCTTTTGTCGATATTTCCGCTTCGCGTAATCGATATGTTTCCTGGGGGAAACTCGATATATGGTCGCTTCGCTCCCATTCGATATGATATAAATCCCTTTTCGCCCCGCAGGGCATATCGAGTGCGAAGCACATATCGAGCGCAGAGCGCATATCGATAATCCCGTCAGGGATTTATATCGGGTGCGGAGCACAGCATTCCAACCAAGCTCCAGGTGGTAGATCCTGTGA